>JAFPRF010000156.1 GCA_017400965.1 Lachnospiraceae bacterium | reverse complement strand
TAAGCGGTTGGGAAGGCGTGTACGCCAGCAACTGGGACACCGTCGTTCAGGTACACTCGAATCAGGGTGCGGTCGGCATGCAGACCCGTAAGGGTGACGCGCTGGCGCCTTACCGCGCGACCATGACGGATTCCAAGGACGGCTTCTATGACGGCGGCGCATTCGTATCCCCTGCTTCGCAGAAGATGATCCTAAACCTTCGCCAGTACGTGCTGGATGACGACGGAAAGCCCGTCGGACTCATCGGCGGCGGCCCGTTCCTGACGGAGCTTGGAAGTGAGCTCGCTGACGTCAAAGAGGGCGAACTGGTTGGCGCAACCTTTGTTCTGGCTGACTATGCACAGAACATTTACGTGCTCGCAAGTGATGAGAGATATGAGAGCTGCGCGGAAATCACGGATGCCGTTCATCAGCAGATGATCGGCGAGGTTCTGGAAAAGAACGAGGGCGTGCAGGGCTTTTATAAGATCGACGGTAAGAAGTGCATCGCAGCCATGAAGCTGATGCCGGAGTACAACATGATCCTTATCATGTACCGCTCCGTAAACGGCATCTACGATGAAGTCAAGCAGACCAACATGGTAACGGTTAGCGTAAATGTGACCATCCTGATCCTTTGCGTCATCGGCGTGATCCTACTGATGACGATCCTCAATCGCAAGTGCGACCGCTTTGTAAAGGCCGTGGAGAACATGTCGGACGGCAACATCAAGGAAGAGGTGCCCGAGAACTTTATCCTCGACGAGCTGAGCAGGATCGCGGCAGCCGTACAGAGCCTGCGAGAGAAGCTTTCCGAGACGGTGGATCAGATCCGCGACCAGGTTGGCTTTGTGGCCCAGACCACGGACGAGGTCAACGACATGATCAGCGCCTCGAACGAATCCACCAACCGAGTTTCGGTGGCAGTGAATGAACTGTCCCTGGCCAGCAGCCAGATGGCGGAGGACGTGCAGGAAGTCAACAGCCAGATCGGCGTCATGAGCGACAACATCAATGACATTGTCAGTGCAGTCGATTCCTTAAGCAAATCCGCGAAGGAGATGGAGAAGGCAAACGACGAAGCGGCGAACTACATCACCTCGATGGAGCGCAGCTCGAACCAGTCGGCAGCTTACATCCAGAACGTAAACGAGCAGATCCGCAATACCAATACGGCAGTTTCGAAGATTTCGGAAGCGATCGACATGATCAAGGAGATCGCAGACCAGACGAACCTCCTTTCCCTGAACGCTTCCATCGAGGCAGCGCGCGCAGGCGAGGCCGGCAAGGGCTTTGCAGTGGTGGCTGAGGAGATCAAAAAGCTTGCTGATCAGAGTAATGACAGCGCAGTAGAGATCCAGATGATCGCGGAGGAGATCATTACGAAGTCCTCCGGAACGATGGCGCTTTCGAAGGACGTAGAGAAGTCGCTGAGCGAAGAGAAGACGATCCTTTCCGAGACGAAGAGCTGTTTCGCAACGCTCTCCAGCGAGATCACGAGATCCGTCGACGAGATCGGCAGCATCAGTGCGAAGACGGTATCCCTCGAGGGCATCCGCAACGACATTATCGACAAGGTGACGAGCCTGTCCGCCATCTCTCAGGAGAACACGGCGTCCAACGAAGAGGTATCGAACTCCATGAAGAGCATCGTGGAGAACATCGAGGTCATCAACGAGCAGGTCAACGAGCTCAACAAGATGTCCGAAGTATTGGACAAGACGATGGACTACTTTAAAGCATAAAGAATCGCATAAACAAGCAATCAAAAAATGCCTTCCCTTTAACGGGGAAGGCATTTTTCAGTTTCAGGTTTTATACGGTAGGCAGGCTGGACATGTACTTTGCGAGCTCTTCATCCGTAGGGATGTAGTCGGTCATGGTGCCGTCGTTGTAAGCCTGGTATGCATACATGTCGAAGTAACCGGTACCGGTGAGGCCGAAGACAATGTTCTTTGCTTCGCCGGTTTCTTTACATTTCAGAGCCTCGTCGATGGCAACCTTGATCGCATGGCTGCTCTCGGGAGCGGGCAGGATGCCTTCCACTCTTGCGAAGGTCGTTGCTGCCTCGAAGACGGAGGTCTGCTCAACGGAGCGTGCCTTGATCAGGCCCTGGTCGTACAGCTCGGAAACGATGGAGCTCATGCCGTGATAGCGAAGGCCGCCGGCATGGTTTGCGGAAGGAATGAAGGCGGAGCCCAGGGTGTACATCTTTGCAAGAGGGCAAACCTTTCCGGTGTCGCAGAAATCGTAAGCGTACTTACCGCGGGTCAGGCTCGGGCAGGAAGCAGGCTCAACTGCGATGATCTCGTAGTTTGCTTCGCCGCGGAGCATCTCGCCAACGAAGGGAGAGATGAGACCGCCGAGGTTGGAACCGCCGCCTGCGCAGCCGATGATCGTATCAGCCTTAATGCCGTACTTCTTCAGCGCGGTGCTGGTCTCGAGACCGATCACGGACTGATGGAGCAGTACCTGGGAGAGTACGGAGCCGAGTACGTAGCGGTAGCCTTCCTGAGTCGTTGCAGCTTCCACTGCCTCAGAGATCGCACAGCCAAGGCTTCCAGTGGTGCCGGGGAACTCAGCGTTGATCTTGCGGCCAACGTTTGTGTTCATGGAAGGGGAAGGGGTCACCTGTGCGCCGTAGGTTCTCATCACCTCGCGGCGGAAGGGCTTCTGCTCATAAGAGCACTTTACCATGTATACCTGGCAGTCCAGTCCGAAGTAGGAGCAAGCCATGGAAAGGGCGGTGCCCCACTGGCCGGCGCCGGTCTCGGTCGTTACGCCCTTCAGGCCCTGCTTCTTTGCATAGTAGGCCTGAGCGATGGCGGAATTTAACTTGTGGCTTCCGGAAGTATTGTTGCCCTCGAACTTATAGTAGATGTGCGCGGGGGTCTGGAGCTTCTCCTCCAGGCAGTATGCGCGAACCAGGGGTGAGGGACGATACATGCGGTAGAAATTGCGGATCTCCTCGGGGATCTCGATGTAGGGCGTTACGTCATCCAGCTCCTGCTTTGCCAGCTCTTCGCAGAAGATTGGCTTTAAGTCGTCCACGGTCACGGGCTGTAAGGTCCCGGGATGGAGAATGGGAGCGGGCTTCTTTTTCATGTCAGCGCGAACGTTGTACCACTGCGTGGGCATCTCGTTCTCTTCAAGGTAAATCTTGTAAGGAATTTCACTCATTTTTTTAGATCCCTTTCTTGCAGAATTTGGTTGGAAAACGCTGCATTTTCGCGCTTTCGCAATCTACTTTATTTTACGCTACGGGACCTCGTCCGTCAAGTGCCTGATTTGGCGAGAAGTTGCGTTTTTTTCTTGTCACTATCGCCTGCACAAGGTATAATAATATGGGTAGGTTCCATGAAGGGAGATGCGATCATGTCGGATACGTTGCAAACTGTACTTCGGTTTTCCATCTATTTTTATGAATTGATCTTTTTTATTGTGATCACCCATAAGCTTTTTTGGGAGAAGTGCTCTTTTCTTAAGGTTGTGGGAGCCGCTATTTTGTCTCCCGTAACCAGCGTTTTCCTCGCCAACTTGCTTGCCGTCTCATTTATGGACAATTTTTCGGACGCTAGCTCGGGCGAGCTGGTGAAGTTTGGCGTTTTATTCATACTGATCCAGACCATATCGCTCCTTATATTCCTCGCGGGCTACGTGAAGTTTGTAAAGGCAAAGAACCCTTCCATCGCCCTGTTTATCTTCCTGTGTTATTCCCTGATGGTTCCCAATCTTGTCTTTGACGTTATTCTGGTGCATCCCACCGTGATCTTTATCCTGCAGGGCGTTTTGGTCATCCTGTTTTACGTCATTCTCGTCCGCCCGCTCTCAAAGCTGACGAAGGAGCGCATGGTCACGAACCCGAAGCTCTTTATTCTGTTGCCCGTGCTGACGACGGTCTATCACATGATCACCTTCGCCATGACGATGATCGTGTACTTTAAGGAGACCATCGCGGAGGATGATATCAAGGCCATTATCGCTACGATCAAGAAGGCGGTGGAAGACGAAGCTACGCTGGAGGACATGCGCGTCAAGCTGCGGCAGATCATTCTGGTGTCCCTCGGCGGAACGCTGGACCTCTTGTATTATCCCATCTTGTTCATTATCCTGGTGCTGATCATCGCCTTTGCCGTCATCGTAAAGAACATTGAGTACATGAATCAGGTGACGAAGGCGAAGGATGAGTTGCATGAGCTAAACCGCGAGGTCATGGAGGCGCTGGCACACACCATCGACGCGAAGGACGAGTACACGAAGGGTCATTCCACCCGCGTGGCAAAGTACGCGCGAATGATCGCGGAGCGCATGGGACTGGACGAGGAAAAATGCGAGAATGTGTACTACATGGGCCTCCTTCATGACATTGGTAAGATCGCCGTTCCAAACGAGATCATCAATAAGAAGTCGAAGCTGACGGAAGAGGAGTACGGCGTCATCAAGGTGCACACGAACAAGGGTTACGAGATCCTTGCGGAGATCAAGAGCCGCCCGAACCTGGCCCTTGGCGCGGAGTTCCATCATGAGCGCGTGGACGGCAAGGGTTACCCGACGCAAAGGAAGGGAGAGGATATTCCCATCGAGGCGCGCATCATCGCCGTGGCGGATTCCTACGACGCCATGACATCAAACAGAAGCTATCGTAACTACCTGCCGCAGGACAAGGTGCGCGAGGAACTGCTGAATAATATCGGCACGCAGTTCGATGAAGCACCGGCGAAATGCATGGTCGAGATCATGGACGAAGACAAGGAATATCAATTGCATGAGTAGCGAAAAACTTCTAGTATTTTAGGCTGGGATGTGTTATAGTATACTATTGAGTAAAAACGTTCAAACGAAGAACAAAATTTGATTAGGAGGTTCCAACATGTCGCAGAGAACAGACATTCACAAAGTACTCATCATCGGCTCCGGCCCCATTATCATTGGACAGGCCTGCGAGTTCGATTACTCCGGCACGCAGGCTTGTAAGGCACTCAAAAAGCTCGGTTACGAGATCGTTTTGGTGAACTCCAACCCGGCAACCATCATGACGGATCCCGAGACCGCGGACGTCACCTACGTAGAGCCGCTGAACAAGGAGCGCCTCGAGCAGATCATCGCGAAGGAGCGCCCGGACGCGTTGCTTCCCAACCTGGGCGGACAGTCTGGCTTAAATCTCTGCGCAGAGCTTGCTAGTGCAGGCATCCTGGACAAATATAACGTAAAGGTCATCGGCGTGCAGGTGGATGCCATCGAGCGCGGCGAGGACAGAATCGAATTCAAGAATGCCATGAACGAGCTGGGCATCGAGATGGCGCGCAGTGAAGTTGCATACTCCGTTGACGAGGCACTCGCGATCGCTGACAAGCTCGGCTATCCCGTTGTACTTCGTCCCGCTTACACCATGGGCGGCGCAGGCGGCGGACTGGTTTACAATAAGGACGAGCTGAAGACGGTTTGCGCGAGAGGCCTGCAGGCCAGCCTGGTTGGCCAGGTGCTGGTAGAGGAGTCGATCCTTGGCTGGGAGGAGCTCGAGCTCGAGGTTGTTCGTGACGCGGACAATAACCTCATCACCGTTTGCTTCATCGAGAACATCGATCCCATGGGCGTGCACACCGGAGATTCCTTCTGTGCGGCTCCCATGCTGACCATTTCCAAAGAGCTGCAGGCGAGACTGCAGGATTACGCATACCGCATCGTGGAATCCGTGCAGGTCATCGGCGGTACCAACGTACAGTTTGCACATGATCCCGTAAGCGACAGAGTCATTGTTATCGAGATCAACCCCAGAACCTCCCGTTCCTCCGCACTGGCTTCCAAGGCAACTGGTTTCCCCATCGCTCTG
>JAFPRF010000155.1 GCA_017400965.1 Lachnospiraceae bacterium | reverse complement strand
TCTGTCGATACCGTACAGAGCAACACGTCTGTAGTCGCCAATGATACGGCCACGGCCATATGCATCAGGAAGACCGGTAATGATGTGGGAAGAACGGCAGGCTCTCATCTCCTGATTGTAAGCATCGAAACAACCAGCGTTGTGAGTCTTTCTGTGAACGGAGAAGAACTCGGAGATCTCAGGATCTACTTCATAGCCGTTGTCGGAGCAAGCCTTCTCTGCCATACGGATACCGCCGTAAGGCTGGAGGGAACGCTTGAAGGGCTTGTCAGTCTGGAAGCCTACGATCTTCTCTTTGCTCTTGTCAAGGTATCCGGGACCATGGGAAGTAATGGTGGAGATTACCTTGGTGTCCATGTCAAGAACGCCGCCTGCTTCTCTTTCCTTCTTCTGAAGGTCAAGAACCATAGCCCAAAGGTCCTTGGTGTTCTGGGTGGGGCCAGCCAGGAAAGACTCATCTCCGTCATAGGGATGGTAGTTTCTCTGGATGAAGTCACGAACGTTAACTTCTTTGTCCCACTTGCCACGTACAAAATCTGTTTCAATTGGTTTCATTTTGAAATGCCTCCTCTTAAATATTTTGATTGAAAGAATGGTTAAAATTGTCAGATTTTATCGACAATTTAGCGCTTCCGTTTCTACTGTCATTATATTGAAAATAGGGGTTTGAGTCAAGGTGAAAGAGTGTACTTTTTAAAGAACATAATCTTGTCAAACGGGGGAAAACATGTTATGATAATTTGCGTCTAAACTGTAGTACCTTTACTGGAAAGGAGTAATGATCATGAGTGGTATCACCAAAGAGATGACGATCGGCGAGATTCTTCGCAAGAGCCCTGAAGTGGCTCCCGTTTTATTAGAAGCAGGCATGCATTGCCTCGGATGTCCTTCCGCACAGGGAGAGTCCCTGGAGGAGGCAGCTCTGGTTCATGGCATCGACGTGGACGAGCTGATGGCAGCCATCGACAATCTGTAAGACGAACGGTAAAAAGCTCCGGCGCCTTAGTGGCATCGGAGCTTTTTTCGTTCTTGTTTTCTTGAATTAGAATGCCAAATTCTGAATGGCCTCTGCGGCCAGAATGACCTCGTAATGTTCCTTGATGAAGCTGTCGCTGAGCTGATTTCTGCAGACCTTTCCGTACTCGGAGAGGAGGTTGCAGACCTTCGCGTAATCCTCGGGGCTGGCGTTTGCCCTGCTGACTGTCAGCAGATAGCCGTTGCCCTTTGCGTCCTTGTAGAGCGCAGTGGGGCAGGCACAGTTTTTCCCGATCTGGGCAGCCGCCGTCATGACCTCGGAGAGGGTGCGGAACAAGAAGATGCGGGTCGGTTTTGCGTTATCCTCTGCGGGAGCGTCATTATTCACGCTGGCGCGAAGCGGATCCGTAAAGGGACGGATGGCATCGGGTGCCTCGCCCGGATAGCCGTCGAAAGGCTCCTCGTCGTCCTCGTCCTCCGGCAGGTTCGTACTCGGTGAGAAGCGCGCAAAACGAGTATCCAGTTCTTCGGGGTCCTCCACCTTCGTGATCAGTAGTACGACGCACTCCGCATTCATCGGAATGGCTTCTATCATTAAGGGGATGTCCTGAGCCTCAAAACCGAATTCAAAATTCGCCTGCTGCATCATCTCTCGAAATAGGCGCTTTGCCTTCTCCGTGCCGTAGGCCAGCTCGCTGAGTTTGAGCTGACGGCTCGCAAGGTCTTCTTTGGTCAAGGTGCAGCGAATTTGGTTATCATTGATCTTTTCTATTTTCATAAGCATCGCCTTCCTTTTCTTTATCTTATGCTTTTCCGCAATGTTCGTCAATACTGCCGCTTTCAGTTTACGTAAATTTAAGAAAAGCAAACTTGCGTTTTCAGTGTTTTCGGTCTATAATCATACTTACAGACGCCTCGGAACTCTCAGTGCGGAGAGGAGGACAGGGGCGCGGTATTTCTTGGAACATCGATTGATTCCGGGCATTTCGCCCACATTTTTCAAGTAGATTTACGTGGCTAGGTATGGTTATATTATGGGGTAATTGTATTTTTGCCATTGCGTATGCAAAAAAGTCTTACAAGTCTGTCAAGAACGTGTTTCTTAATACCATCTTTCTATTTTTTCACGGTTAATTCAAATTTTGCGAGCACTTCCGCGGCGTCTGTATCTTATGGGAAAGGAGAGGCGATCGAAGGAAAATTAATATATCACGGAACCTTTTGGACTGAGGTCGCCGAACGTAGAAAATGTGTGATCACCCGAAAAAACAGCTGATCCACTGTATTACGCAGACGAAGGACGTCGAGTTATACGTGGATGGAGAACCGGCATCCTTAGCCCTCGTCCTCGAGCTGCTGGAGCAGCATCAGTACATGGTTGATTACGAGCCGAAGGGGGAGGGGGGAAAGGAAGTATACCGGCTTGACCGGATCGAGTAACAGTTTTGGGACGCGTGCTTTGTCGAAATAACACGTCCGTGCATTGTCATTGCCTCGGAGTGCCTCCGAAGGGAAAAAACGTCAAAAAAAGTTCTCAAATCTAGGTGACGCGAAAGCGTTTCTGTGGTACACTAAAGAAGGTGCGCAGGAAAAATTTGCCGCTTGCGGCTGTTTTCCCTGCGCCCTTCCCATGTGAGGAAGGATATCATATTTGACGTTACGGAAGGTACTGACATGAAAAGAAAAATATTCCCGGTGCTGATCGCACTGATTTTGATCATTTTGATCGCGGGAGGCGCCGTTTACATGCGGCTTCGGGAAAAACAAGCCTACGGGACCGACGTGATGGATCTGCGGACCTACTTCGAGGTGGAAGAGGGCAAGCTCGCGATCTATAACGGAAGCGAGCGCATTGCCATGCAGGCGCCAATCATCGACGGAACCTGTTATTTGAACCTGAACTTTGTAAAGAGTACGATCAACAGTGGTTTTTACTACGATTGGAACGAAAAAAAGCTCCTCTTAACGGACGCGAAGGGAAGCATTGTTGCAGTTCCGGACGAGGACGGGTACTCGCTCTACGGCGAGAAGAAAAGCTTCTCCTGCAAGCCTGTTGTGATGCGGGATGACGGCCCCTACTTAGCGCTCCCCTACGTCGGGATGCTCTCGGACCTCGAGTACCGCGTGAACGAATACCGGCTGCAGCTCGTGAACGCGTGGGAGCCCTATGAATCCTCGGCAGTCTTAAAGGATACCAAGATCCGCTACGAGGGCGACGTAAAGGCAGCGATCCTCTGCGACGCACTTACGGGGGAGAGCCTGGAGGTTCTGGAGAGCCTGAAGGATTGGAGCAGGGTTCGCAATGAAGAAGGGATCATCGGATACGTGGAAAATAAAGACCTGAGCGCACCCATGACGGTGACGCCGATCAAGACCCCGGTAAAGGGTGACTACGAGATTCCCGAGTATGCCTCGGACAGGCTTTACGAAAAGGTTTGCCTTGGGTGGCACGCCATTGGCGGCATCGGTGGCAACGCAACGCTCGAGGAGGTTGCGGGAACGAGCATCGGCATGAACGTGATCTCGCCGACCTGGTTTAGCCTAAAGGATGACGAAGGAAATTTCAGAAGCTTCGCGGAAAGCTCATACGTGCAGAGGGCACATAAATACGGCCTTGAGGTTTGGCCGGCCTTCGATGATTTCAACTACGCGAACGAGTCGGGAGAGAAGATCAATGAGCAAGGGATCTTCGCATCGACCGAGAAGCGGCAAAGACTGGCAAAGCAGATCGTGCAGGCTTGCGTGGAGGTCGGCGCGGACGGACTGAATTTGGACTTCGAAAAAGTAAGCGCGCAGTCAAGAGAGGATTTCGGACAGTTCCTTCGCGAACTCTCCGCGGAATGCAGAAAGCACGCGCTGACCCTCTCCGTTGACAATTACATGCCCAACGAGGGCAATAAGCAGTACAGCCTCGACGTACAGGGGCAGGTTGCGGATTACGTGATCCTGATGGGCTATGACGAGCACTGGCATGGCAGTAAGGATCCCGGCAGCGTTGCAAGCCTTGGATTTATCACGGACGGCATCAATAAGACGCTGGAGAGCGTACCGGCGGACAAGCTGGTGAATGCAGTTCCGTTCTACACGATCCTCTGGAAGATCGACGGATCGGATGTCAGCGATGAGTACTTGACCTTGATCAATGAGCCTGACTTCATCAAGAGAATGGGCGTTACGCCCGTTTGGGATGAGGCGACGGAGCAGAATTACATGGAGTGGACCCAGGGCACCAAGACCTACAAAACTTGGCTGGAGGATCTGGATTCCCTGAGCGTGAAGCTTAACGTCATGAGCGCCAAGGGCCTGGCAGGCGTCGCAGCCTGGAGACTGGGCTACGCACCGCAGGAGGTATGGACCTTGCTTGCGGCCTTCAAACAGATGTAAACCAAATAAAAAACCTCTCGCCCTTGCGGACGGGAGGTTTTTTGATGCGTTTTGAATTCAAGAATTATCTGGTAGCTTTCTTCTTGCAGAATGCTGCGCCTGCCATGCAAAGTGCTGCACCGGTAAGAAGCAGGAAAGCGTAACCGGTTTCGCCAGTCTTAGGAGAAACTGCTGCGCCGCCGTTGCTGGTGGAAGTGGAACCTGCGTTGCTGGTAGCGGGAGTCGTCGTACCGGATACGGTAGCGGTGGTGGAGTAGCTGGTAGCTGCGGTCTTCAGCTCGCCCTTTTCAACGCGAAGGGTGTTTGCACCGAAGCTGTAGTAATCCTTCAAAACCTTACCGTTGTCAACGGTCTGGAAATGTGCTACGGTACCAACTGCTACGATGTTCATCTCCATCTTGGATTCCTTGCAAGCCTGAACGAGGTCTGCGTTCTTTAAGATGTTACAGAGGCTGTCGTCATAAACGTGAACGTTCTTGAAGGTGCCGTCGAGGGTTGCAATGCTTCCCTTTAATACGTAAGCATCCGTTACTTCGGAACCACTCTTGAAGGTTACGCCGTTAGGTGCACCGTAGATCGTTACGTTGTTCAGCTTTGCGCCAACGCTGAGCTCTAAGGCAGGAGCGGAAGCATCGCCGACGATTACGACGGTGTCACCGTCTTTTACGTTGGAGTAAAGGTAGCCTAAGTCGCCGGTACCCTTTCCTTCATCGAAGTCTGCCAAGGGCTGTACGCGCCACTCGAGCATGCTGGTTAAGTACTTAACGGTAAAGGTGGTGCCTGCAGCCCGTACCTTCGGTGCACTGGGAACGATTGCTACCAATGCGATGGCCAGAGCCGTTGCAAGAATGCGTTTGAAAAGCTTCATTTTTGATATCCTCCTTTGGTGTTAGGTGTGTGCATAAAAACTTAAGATAAATTATACGCTGAAATCGTGGGAAAAGCAAGAATATTTCAGAAAACTTAAGAATTTGTTTGAAAGCATGTCCTAAAAACCGACCTAGCATTATTTTCATGTTTGTGTTATACTAGAGGGTACGAATGAAAAGAGGCACGTAAAGAACAAAATGGAAACAAAAATCGTCAGATTAGAGGAAGGGAATAGAAGCGAGGAGAGCCTGCGCGAGGCGGGCGAGATCCTAAAGCAGGGCGGACTGGTGGCTTTTCCGACCGAGACCGTGTATGGCCTTGGCGGCGACGCCTTGAATCCGGACAGCTCGCGGAAGATCTACGCGGCAAAGGGCAGACCTTCGGACAATCCCCTCATCGTCCATATTTATCGCACGGAGGATCTTTATCAGGTGGCCCGCGAGGTGCCGACGCAGGCGCTTAAGCTCGCGGAGGCTTTTTGGCCGGGACCGCTGACCATGATCCTTCCGAAGAGTGACCTCGTTCCCAAGGAGACGACGGGCGGTCTTGATACCGTCGCAGTCAGGCTTCCTTCCCATCCGGCCGCACGCAAGATGATCGAATATGCCGGCGGCTTTGTTGCCGCGCCCAGCGCGAACCTTTCCGGAAGACCGAGCCCCACGACGGCGAAGTACGTGATCGAGGACATGAACGGGCGGATCGAGATGATCTTAGACGGCGGTGAGGTGGGCATCGGACTGGAGTCCACGATCGTGGATCTCACGGTGGATCCGCCGCAGGTGCTGCGCCCTGGATTTATCACGGGGGAGATGCTCAGCGAGGTGCTCGGGAAGGTCGAGAATGACGCGACGCTCTTTACGGCAAACGCGGGTCAGGCGCCGAGGGCACCGGGCATGAAGTATCGTCATTATGCGCCGAAGGGCGACCTTGCGATCGTGCAGGGCGACGCGGAGGCAGTGATCGCGTTCGTGAACGAAAAGGTGCGGGAGGCCAAGGCGCGCGGAGAAAAGTGCGGCATCATCGCCGCTTCAGACACGGCCCCGCGGTACGAGGGCGACGTGGTGAAGACCATTGGCGACCGGCGTGACGAGGAGGTCATCGCAAGGCATCTGTATGGGATCCTTCGCGAGTTTGACGATGAGAACGTGGATCGCATTTATTCAGAGAGCTTCGGCGAGGAAGCGGGCGGTCATGGACTCGGGCAGGCCATCATGAACCGTCTCTTAAAGGCGGCAGGACATCAGGTAATTCAAGTACGAAATCATTAAATAAATGGGAGGCAAAACTATGATAGCGATCGGAAGTGATCACGGCGGTTATGATCTGAAGGAGCTGATCCAGAAGCACCTTCAGGAGAAAGGGTATGAGGTCAAGGATTTCGGCTGCTTTGACAAGTCCAGCGTGGATTATCCGGACTTTGGCGTTGCTGCGGCAAGAGCTGTGGCGTCCGGCGAGTGCGAGAAGGGCATCGTTGTCTGCACCACGGGCATCGGCATCAGCATCGCTGCCAACAAGGTGAAGGGCATCCGCTGCGCGCTTTGCAGTGACACGCTGTCCGCAAAGATGACGAGACTTCACAATGACGCGAACATGCTGGCGCTGGGCGGCGGCATGCTTGGACCGAACCTTGGACTGGACATCGTGGATACGTTCCTTGAGACGCCTTTCTCTGGCGAGGAGAAGCACGCCAGAAGAATCCGTAAGATTGCAGCAATTGAAGAATAAAATTATTGGAGGGATTGACAAATGGGTAAAGTAGTTATTATGGATCATCCTTTGATCCAGCACAAAATTGGCGTGATCAGAAGACTGGAGACTGGTACGAAGGATTTTCGTCAGACGATCAGTGAGATCGCAATGCTGATCTGTTATGAGGCAACGCGCGACCTGAAGGTAGGCGACGTGGAGATCGAGACGCCGATCTGCAAGACGACGGTTAAGGAGCTGAAGGGTAAGAAACTGGCAGTCATCCCGATTTTGCGTGCAGGTCTCGGCATGGTGGACGGCATGTTAAATCTGATCCCGACGGCGAAGGTTGGTCACATCGGTCTGTACAGAGATCCCGCGACGCTTGCACCCGTAGAGTATTATTGTAAGCTGCCCGCAGACTGTGCAGAGCGTGAGGTATTCGTGGTTGACCCGATGCTGGCAACTGGCGGATCTTCCGTTGCAGCGATCCAGATGCTGAAGGACAAGGGCTGCAAGAGCATTCATTTCATGTGCATTATCGCCGCTCCGGAAGGCATCAAGAAGATGCAGGAGGCGCATCCCGACGTGGATCTTTACGTAGGCGCCCTGGACGAGAAACTGAACGATCACGGCTACATCGTTCCCGGCCTTGGCGACGCGGGGGATAGAATCTTCGGGACAAAATAGCCCAGTCTCCGTGACAACGCAGGCCGACTGCTTGCAGGCAGGCATGCGCTGTCACGAGAGACGCTTAAACCCGATGAGCATAAAAGGGGCGTGAAACGACCCGATATGCGAATTCGGGTTCGGGATTGCGGGAGTGCGTAGCACGTAGCAATCCCGAGGCTATTTAAAGTGGGGGGATTGATAATGTCAGACAAAAGGAAAGATTATATCAGCTGGGACGAGTACTTCATGGGTGTTGCGCAGTTATCCGGAATGCGCTCCAAGGATCCCAACACGCAGGTGGGCGCGTGCATTGTAAGCAAAGATAATAAGATACTCTCCATGGGGTACAATGGATTCCCATGTGGTTGCTCGGATGAGGAGTTCCCTTGGGCGAGAGAGGGCGAAGAGCTAGATACGAAGTACATTTATGTTACGCACGCAGAGCTGAACGCGATTTTGAATTATCGCGGAGGTTCC
>JAFPRF010000021.1 GCA_017400965.1 Lachnospiraceae bacterium | reverse complement strand
TTTTCTTGTTCCCACTCATGTCTCTTTCCTGCCAATCACTCAATATTTCTTACGATGCCCTCAAACAAAACAGATCCATCACCAGAGTATACCACAAAGATAAACGGACGGTCCAGAACGAAATCAATGATCTCTCTTGCCCTTTCGGGTCCTGCCGTCATGAGCAGTTCTTCTACGTATGCCGCGCCCGTCACGCCCTTTTCATCGATCTCCAGCGTTGCTGCGTGTTCTATCTTACCGATATTGATTTTACTTATATCATTTGTCAATGGCGAAAAGTCAGAAGCCTCGGGATTGAGTACGTCAGTGATCCCTTCTGCCACCAAAAGCTCCGTTAGAAAGCTCTTTTGATCCACCTTGAATTTCGGAATGGAAGCGTGCACGATCGGCGTGGACCATCCCATCTCTTCCTGCTTCGCAGTCGCCATCTCGTAATAGTTCTCGAGTGCTTCCGCAATCTCTGCCTCATCTAAATGCTCGATTGCCGAAAAGCTTTCTTCCAGCTCTTCGTTCAGTTTCCTTAAGTTTTGTTCCATCCCCAGAATCTCCGGGTCTGCCACAAGCTGTGATACGTCAACGCCTTCCTTAGGCAAGCAAAAACACATGGATCCCGTCGTTTTAAGGAGCATTCTTACGGCCGTCACCTGATCCGAACGATATACCATTCCCAGATCCTGATGCATCATGTCAACGGTGGTATCGCCCTTGCTTCCGTGGAAGGTCTCCTTCTTGGTCGCGGATTCCTGAAAATCATCATACCACCAGGCATGAAAATACAGAGTCGAAACAATGTCCAAAATCGTATCCGGCGACAGTTGCATGTCCTGCACGTACTTTTGCAAAAGTCCGCCCGTAGCCCTGTTCGTCCATGACCGAAGGCCCTGCGTCATCTCCTTCGAACCTGTATCCCCGATAAAGGAGGACGCATGATACTCCTCCGCGAGTCTCTCCAAGGTCTCCATGTTAAACTCTACGTTTTCGTTTAGCCAAAGGGAGTTTGCCAGAATGCTCTTATTGATCGGCGTATCTACGTAATTGCTGTTCCAAAGCACGTTCACGTTATTCCGTAGCGACTCTATATTCTCTACTCCCAAGAAGTCCAAAATCTGCTGCCTGGAACTTCCATCCGTCGTCTCCGCCAGTAAAGAAAGTGCCAAGTAAATATTCAGCGGTGAACATACCGCGTTCTCCTCGGTATTGGCAAGGAGCTTCTTTGCGATCTCGTTATAGAATCCATCCATGGAATCCGCCAGCTGAGAGGCTTCCTGCCTGTAAGCGATAAATTCCTTCGTCACGCTGCTATTACGCTGGTTACTAGTCATGAACTCTTCCGCGCTCATGCTCTTTGCAATGGGCTCAGGCATATGCGCGTTGACGACAGTCACTTTCTCTAGCCAAGCTTTATCTGCTTCCGACCATTCTCCCAGGCGCTGCACGCTATTGCCGTTTGCCTCGCCGGTCTCGTCAGTATCCTCAGCATCTGGATCATAGGCGAAGCCTGCAATACTATCCCTTTCCGTGGTTGCATTTGTCCCCTGGCCCTTGTTTTCTACACTGGCAACCTGCCCCTGTTCGTCACTTGCGGCCTTTTGCAAAAACCAAATACCGCCCACAGCCAACGCTAAACACGCCGCGACAACGCCCCCATACACGCCAACAAAATGGCGTTTCTTTTTCTTACGGATGACATCCTTTCCAATCTCACCAGCTTTTTGTACTTCCGCTTCGTCGATGTCTCCCAACAATTCAAAAAGGTTTTCTTTTTTCATAGGCTATAGCCTTTCTCTTCCAGGTAAGACCGGAGCTTTTTTCGAGTGCGACTTAAGGATACGGAAATCTGGTTCTCGCTTGTATGAAAGCGCTTTGCGATCTCCGCAATGGATGCCGCATACCAGTAGCGCAGAATGAATTGATAGCGCTGTTCCTCCGAAAGTCCCTGAAGGAATCTGCCAATTTCCTCCTTGAGCTCCTTTAGCAGGTACGCTCCATCCGGATCATCCTTGCCCGAAACGCATTCCGCAAGCTCGTCCAGCACCAATTCCATGGAATGCCCGCCGCGCTTTTCCCGATGCAGTCTCTTATATCGGTCAAAGGAAAGATTTCGCGTGATCTTTCCAAGGAACGTCGAAAGCATCTCTGGCCTGTGCGGCGGCATGGCGTTCCAAGCGTGCAGCCAAGTGTCATTGACGCACTCTTCCACGTCCTGCTGCGAGGTCAGGATGTTCCCGGCGATCGCACTGCAGTACGGTCCATATTTACGCGAAGATTCCTCTATGGCCAGCTCGCTTCTGTCCCAGTAGAGCTGAACGATTTTCTCATCCTCCATGCGAAAGGCCCCTCCTTTCACCCTTATACACGACAACGCCGGCCGAATCTTACGTATACTTACAAATTTCCCGAAAGTGCCACCACGAGTTTCACGCGGTCATGGATCCCCGTCTTGTCATAGATGGAAGAGATATAGTTCTTTACGGTGCCTTCCGAGATATAGAGTTTATCCGCGATCTGCCGATTCGTAAGGCCCTTCGCAAGAAGCGTTGCGATCTCCCTCTCGCGCTCCGTCATCTCCTCGCAAAGATCCACGGTTTTGTTCTTATTCATCAGCGTGGTCAGCCGCAGCATCACCTTCGGATCGAGCACGCTTACGCCGTTCATGAGCTGCGCCGCCGCACCAAGAATCGCGTCCTTGCCGCTGTCCTTTAAGAGGTACCCATCCGCGCCATTACTAATGGCGTCCGTGATGTTCTTGTCGTCATAGAAGGTGGTCAGTACGAGGATCTTGATCTTGGGATACATTTTCTTCACATACCCGATCAGCTCAATCCCGCCCATGCCCTTCATGTTCAGGTCCACAAACGCGATGTCGCACTGCGACTTTTCGCGCAGGATATCCAGCGCCTCGCGTCCGTCATGTGCCTTCCCGATGATCTCCATGTCGTTCATGGAAAGAATGATCTCCAGGCTGTCCAGCAACATATTTTCATCATCCACCAATAAAACCCTGTACATTATGTTCTCCCCTAAATCGGTAATTCAATGCTCGAATGAAATCCGTTATCGTTGTAGAATGCCGTGCTTCCGCCGCACCGCTCAGCGTAGGAAGTAAGTTTCTTTAGGCCAAAGCCGTTCCTGATCAGTTCTGCGCTGCTCTGCTCATCAAACGCGCTACTTCCGTTGTCCGCAACGTCGAGGCGAATGTGCGCCTTGTCTCCGGAGAGGCGTACGATAAAGTGCGTCGCCTGCCCGTGCTTCACGCCATTCGTTAAAAGCTCGCTCAGCGCCCCGGTGAGGAATTCCGCATGCTCTCGCGGCAGACTGTACTCCTCGGAAGTGATGTCATACAAGCGGTCACAGGTGCGCTCCGTATCCATCAAAAACTCATTCAAAATATTGTCGAAATAACAGATCAAGTCCTTTACGGAAATGTCTTGCGACTCGGCATCGAGCGCCCTCACGGCGCTGCGGATCGCGCCAAGGCTCCCGCGAATGCGCTCCGTGGCGTCATTCATTCTCTTATGCGCTTCCTCCGGCTTTTTATCGAATAACATGTCCGCCGCATCTAACGTCATGATGGCGGCCGTGATCGAATGTCCCAC
>JAFPRF010000154.1 GCA_017400965.1 Lachnospiraceae bacterium | reverse complement strand
CAGCTCTATAAGCTCTGCGAGGACTGTAATGAAAAGGGCGTAAAGGCGGAGCTGGAGACGGAGGGCGATATCTCGCTCGTTCCAGAGAAGGCTTGGGAGGTGCTTTTGGACAATGCCTTCGAGGCCGTGACCAATGCCATGAAATACGCGAAGTGTAAGCAGATTGGCATAAAGATCGTCGTGCTGAATCAGATGATCCGTTGCACGATCACGGATGACGGAAAAGGGTGCAGCGAGATCAAGGAAGGCATGGGGATCGCCGGCATGCGGCGGAGAGTCCGAGAGGCTGGCGGAACCATCGGGTTTGAGACTCAGGCGGGATTTACGGTGAACATGTTGTTGCCGTTTTAAGGAGAATTTGAATGGAAAAGATAAAGGTAATCATAGCAGACGACAGTGATTTCGTACGGGATGGAATGAAGATCATTCTCGAGGTGGACGAGGATTTTGAGGTGCTGGGGTGCGCCGCGAACGGGCGGGAAGCCGTGCGGCTCGCGGAGGAAAAGCACCCTGACGTGATCCTCATGGACATCCAGATGCCGGAGATGGACGGGATCGAGGCGACAAAGCTGATCGTGGAAAAGAATCTGGGGAAGGTATTGATCCTTACGACCTTTGATGATGACATGCTGGTGCAAAAGGCTTTGCAGAATGGCGCGAAGGGGTATTTGATCAAGAATCACACGCCCGAGCACCTAAAGCAGATGATCAAGTCCGTGGCGCAGGGGACTGGCGTCATGGAGGAGAAGATCCTGGAGTCGTTAGCCAAGGGCGCAGGGCAGGGCCTTGGAAACGGATTCGATGCGTCTGGGTATTCGGAGAGGGAGCTGGAGATCATCCGCGCCGTTGCAGACGGGCTTTCCAATAAGGAGATTGCGGCAAGGCTCTACATTTCCGAGGGAACCGTGAAAAATTACATTACGACGATCCTTTCGAAGGAGAATCTTTCCCACCGGACGGCGCTGGCCGTGTATTACCTTACGGGGAAGAAGGCATAGCATAAAAATCTTGAAATCAAGCGCATTTGAGATTATACTTATGGTATCTATGGAAACGCATAAGGAGTTTGGCAGGCATGGTCGTTAGAGAAGAAGCGAGAAAAATGAAACTGGCGGCGCCGCACATGGCGGCAGCGTCTCTGGATTTAAGAAACGCAGCGCTGGAGAACATCATAAAAACTTTGGAGGAAAACCGTGAGGCGATCTTCCGTGAGAATGCCCTGGACGTGCAGGCGGCGGTAGAGACGGGCGTGGCCCAGGCCGTGGTAAAACGCCTGAAATTCGATGAGAATAAGCTGCGCGATGCCATCGCGGGCATCCGTCAGATGATCGGTCTGGAGGACCCCGTCGGAAAGGTAACGCTCCAAAGAGAATTGGACGAGGGCCTTGTGCTAAAGCGCGTGACCGTGCCCATCGGCGTGATCGGCGTGATCTTCGAGGCGAGACCGGATGCACTGATCCAAATCTCGGCGCTATGCATCAAGAGCGGAAACTGTGCGATCCTGAAGGGTGGCAAGGAGACCGCGAAGACGAATAAAATGCTGTTTGAACTGGTACACGGCGCGGCCGTGGCAGCGGGACTTCCCGAGAGCTGTCTGTTGCAGGTAGAGCTCCACAATGAGATCGATGAGCTCTTAAAGTGCCAGGGCGACGTTGACCTTCTGATCCCCCGTGGCTCGAATAAGTTCGTACAGTACATCATGGACAATACCAACATTCCCGTGATGGGACATGCGGCTGGCATCTGCCACACCTATTTGGACGAGAAGGCAGACCTCGCGAAGTCGGTACCCGTGATCGTGGACGCGAAGACGCAGTACCCGGCGGTATGCAATGCCACGGAGACGCTCCTCGTAAACCGTAAGATCGCAAAGACGGCGCTTCCCGTTGTTCTGCATGCCCTGACCGAAAAGGGCGTAAAGCTCCGCGGAACGAAGGAGGTAGCGGATCTTGTGAAGGGATCCTACGAGGTGGAAGTGATGGGCGAGGAGGATTTCGCCACCGAGTACACCGACCTGATCATTTCGTTAAAGCTGGTCGACAGTGTCGCAGAAGCGGCAGACCACGTCAATAAATTTGGCTCGCATCACACGGATTGCATCCTCACGGAGGATGACGAGACTGCGGAGTACTTCCTGCAGATGGTGGATTCGGCGGGCGTTTATCGGAATTGCTCCACGCGATTTGCGGATGGATTCCGCTACGGCTTTGGCGCAGAGGTTGGCGTGAGCACCGGAAAGCTCCACGCGAGAGGCCCCGTTGGACTCGAAGGCCTCGTTACCTATAAGTACCGCTTGATCGGCAATGGCCAGCTGGTGGGAGATTACGTTTCCGGAAAGAAAGAGTTTCATCACAGGGATCTTTGACGGAGTACAATCCGAAAGGAGATGGCTGAGAGTTGGGAGAAATGGAATTGAAAAACCAATTTAGCTCCTACGTGGAACGCATGCGAAAAGTGCGTTTACTTTCTGCGCCTTCTTGTGATGACATCAAGCGGGCGGAGGATTACAGTCGCCTGTTGTTGGAGAATTTCCAGAAAATCGGGGAATATGCGGTGGAAAACCGTAAGATGCTCGATGAGATCCTGTTCCCGCTCCTCATGATGGAGAGGCCTCTGACGGATGAAGAGGTGGAGCGCTTAGAGGAGCTGAGCAGGGAACTCGTGGACGGGGAAACCTCCACGGAGATCGACCTGCACCTGTCGGAGCTGATCAGTGAGTGCCTCTATCAGGAAGAGGAATACCGCATGGAGACCCAGCCGGCAAAGGAAGGGGACGTAAAGGAGCGGATCAACACGCTACAGAGGCGCCTGGACATTGCTTACGCGAGGCTGTACTACGTGGGCCGCAGTAACCCGAAGGAGTGGGAAAAACTCTTGGGTGACGGACTTGTGTACTACGATGAGGCCATTGGATATCTTGAGGTGGACGTATTCACCGCGTTGCCCCAGGAACAGCGGGATGACGTGATCATGCTCGCCATCAATGGGACGGCGATGTTTAATACGCTCCCTTATGACTCCGACGAAACGAATCGTAGGAGGGCAACGGAGCAAAAGGTCAGACTAGACATGGTGAAAAGCCTTTTGGATGATCCAGCGTACGAGGACCTGATCACGAAGGAGGCCAGACGCAAGGCCAATCTTTTCATTCAGCTTTATCTGGCGGCTTTTAGTTATTTAGACGGTCTTTCGCAGGAGTTATATGAAGAGGCATGCCACAATGCCTTAGCGGTAGAAAAGGAATGGCTGGCAGATCCGGAGTATGTGGAGCAGAGCATGTTTTTGCATGCGATGTGGGATCTTCTTTTGTTCGCTACGTTTCGCGTGGACTCGCCAGAGCTTCCCAGGATCCTCCAAAAGTGCATCGAGCTCTATGAAAACAGAGACACTTCTGACTATTCCTACAAAGGGATTCCCATGAACCTAGGGATGGGGAATACGTTATTTTTCGTGTTCAGCCAGATCATGAAAAAGGATCCCGGGAGGCTTTCGGAGGCCATGGAGTCCTTGCTTTATTGGATTCCAGGCAATAACATGAAGTATCTTTTCAAGGCGCCTAAGAAAGAGAGCCTGGGTCTTTACATAAATGGCCTGACGAGCTTTCTGGAGCATTTTGACGAGTTGCCCGGCGGTACGCGCTTGCGAAATTACTGCGTGCAGTCCATGGCGGCCATCCACCCGCCGACCTATATCCATTCGCGGATGGTGGCGAAGCTGAGCGTTTGCATGACACGGCATCTGCTCTCTGCGAATCCGGCGGTGTTTGTGGGTTACCCAGGGTGCAATTCGATAGAGGACGTTCGGGAGAACGTAAGTAAGATCCTTGATTATACTTGGCACGCGGCGCTGTATCATGACATTGGTAAGCTGTACGTCCTCGATACCATCGCCATGTACGGCAGAGGGCTTTTGGATTCGGAGTACGTGCTGCTCCGTAGTCACCCGGATAAGGGTGCGCATCTTGCATCTCGTTTTGAATCTACAAAACGGTACGTGGACGTGATCCGCGGGCATCACCGTTTTTATGACTGCAGTCAGGGATATCCGGCGGAGTTTGACACTTCGAAGAGTCCCTACAAGGTGATCATCGACATCGTTTGCGTCGCTGATTGCTTGGATGCCGCGACGGACAGTGTTGGACGAAGCTACCGAAATGGAAAGACGCTGGAGGAGTTCAAGGGAGAGCTACAGGCGGGTGCCGGAACGCGCTACGCACCTTACGTGGCGGAGCTGTTTGAAGATCCCGCGACCTTGGAGGACCTAAAGTTCCTTTTGCAGAATGGCCGAAAGAGATTGTACGAGGATACCTATTATCAGTTAAAGGACATTGTAGAGAATTAGAATAAGCCAAGGGGGACGGTTCTCGCTGACTCATTTCAAATGAGTCAGCGAGAACCGTCCCCCTTGGCTTATTCGCTTTATTTGAAGGCGATTTGTGCGAAGTTATAAAAACCGAGGTACCAGATGTTGAAATCATGGTTTCCGGGAAGTTCCTGCCACATGTAATTCTCACCGTCTACAAACTGGTCGCAAACCGCGGTGATGTTCTTTGCGGCTGCACTTGCCGCGCCGTATGCAATGCCATCCTCGGTGCCGCAGATATTGTAGAAGTAGTGGATTGGAAGGGTATTGTCCTTCAGGATGTCAGCGGTCTTTGCGGCGGGGTTACTGGTGGGTGCTGCGGAGAAGGCGCCAAAGTAGCTGATGAGGTCGACGCACTCGCCGATGCCGATGTTGATGGTCTGCATGCCGCCCATGGAAAGGCCGGCCATGGCGCGATGGTCACGGGAATCCTGCAGAGCCTTGACTATCGCATCTGCGTCGCCGTTTGCTGCTGCGATGGCTTCGCTTGCGTAGGTGCTGTAGTGGGACTCAATGTAGGGCATCAGATCGCCGCGCAGCTCCTTGCCAAAGCAGTAGAAGGACTGGTAGTCAGAGCCGTTTGCCGCATGGTTTACTGCGGAGCGGCCGTTGGGCGTTACAACGATGAAGGACTCGATGTCACCGTAGTAGGTGAGGTTATCCATGATGCACTTCACGCGGGAGGTGCTACCGGTCATGCCCCACTCGTTCTCGTCGCCGCCGATGCCGTGCATCAGGTAGAGTACGTTGTACTTCTTGGAAGGATCATAGCCAGCGGGGAGATATACGTTGGCTGCCTTTTCTACCTCTACGGTAGGATCGCCGAAGAAATCATGAGACGTATAGGTGATCTTTTCAATCATGCCGCAGTCTACGACGCGTAGATTGATGTACTTGGTCGGGATCTTATCGCTGATCTCCGCGGTGGGGATGCGTTCCTCCTCCTGGGTTGCAGCTACGGGTTCGTCGTCGACCTTGGACGTTTCTAAGGCAATGGCCTCATCGATGGGATTGGACATGGTTGATTCCTCCTGTGTTTGTTCTTCCTGCGAAGCCTCCGGAGTGCTTTCCTGCTCCTGACTCGTCTGGCTTTCGCTTGATGAAGGTGCGGGCGTACCCTGCGCGCAGCCGGAAAGAAGAAGGCCTGTCGTCAGGAAAATGCCCAGCGCTTTTATGATGCTTGCTTTCAAGATGTTTTGGTTCCTTTTTCGGAGATTGTTAGCATTAAAACAAATCCACTATACGTGAAATTCGTATATAGTTCAAGACTTTCGGCGTAAAACAGCAAAGAATGAGAGATAGAATGGCAATATATGCCAACGGGCACGTTAAAATACCTTATCGTGCGAGAATTGGTCTTTCGAAATATCTCGTCACATGATATACTGGGAACATAGCGGTGGGCAAAGCGCATCGAAATATTGGGACAAGGAGGTAAAAACCATGTTGACGCTGATTCTGTTAATTGTAATGTTTTCGATTTTTGGAGGACTGCTAAAGTTTACGGCAAAGCTCACCTGGAAGGTGGCAAAGTTTTTATTAGTACTTTTGTTTTTGCCTTTG
>JAFPRF010000153.1 GCA_017400965.1 Lachnospiraceae bacterium | reverse complement strand
TGCTCTGTTTCGTCCCAGCCGCCATAGGCATCCTCTGCAAAGATGGAGATGACGGCGATGGTGCCTTCGAGCTTTCCTGCTGATCCGTGAGGGTAGAGCTCACGCCAGTTTTCAGGAGCGGGATAACCGTCTGGATCGACGTAGGGGTAGTAGGTGGGTTGAGTCGTCTCATAGTAGGGATCGAACTCAGTATGTTCTTCCATCTCAGAGCTGGAGGCTACAAGGCTCTCTTCCACGCTGGAAGTTTCCTCCTCGGAGGTGGTCTCTACGCTAGCCTCCTGAGAAGTCTCTACCTCGGTGCTCTCGTCCAAGTGCGCCTGGTCGCTGCACCCTGCCATTAACCCCATGGCCAGCAGACAGGAGAGCAGCCCAATCTTCAATTTTCGAATCTTCATTGATTGCTCCCCCTCGAGTAAATCGATTACTTTAGTACATTGAGATACTGTATCGTAGGATCCTCGGGACCTGTCATCTGGCAGCCCTTTTCGTGGGCATACTTTATATACTTGAGAATATCGGCCGTGATCTTCTCACCGGGTGCCAGGATGGGGATTCCGGGAGGATAGCACATAACAAATTCAGAACAAACGCGACCTTCCGTGCTCTCGATCGGAAGAGATTCTTTCTCGGCATAAAACGCTTCCTGTGGAGAGGCTACCACAATAGGATCAATGTACTCTTGAGTCAGCAAGCCGTTGGAAGAGTGCTTGTTGAGTCTGCGAATTTCGGCCAACGCAGAACACAGTCTTTCAACTTCTTGGAAGCGGTCGCCGATGGACAGGTAAGCCAGGATGTTGCCGAGGTCACCGAACTCGATCTGGATGTCGTAGTCGTCGCGAAGGGCGTCGTAGACTTCGATGCCGGCCATGCCGATGTCGAGGGTGTGGACGCTGAGCTTCGTAGGGTCAAAGTCGTAGATGCTGTCGCCGTTGACAAGTTCGCGGCCGAAGGCGTAGTAGTCGCCGATGGCATTGACTTCATTGCGGGCGTACTCTGCGAGGTCCTTGACCTGCGCGAAGATCTCGCGTCCGTGAAGGGCGAGCTTACGACGGCTGATGTCGAGGCTGCTCATGAGAAGGTAGCTGCCGCTGGTAGTCTGGGTCAGGTTGATGATCTGGCGCGCATAACCGGCGTGTACTCTGGGCCCGATGAGGAAGAAGCTCGACTGGGTCAGGCTTCCGCCGCTCTTATGCATGGACACGGCCGCCATGTCGGCGCCTGCTGCCATGGCCGAGAGAGGGAAGTTGTTTCCAAAATAAAAGTGCGTGCCATGGGCCTCGTCGGCGAGGCAAAGCATGCCTGCCTGGTGGGCCATGTCAACGATTGCTTTCAGATCAGAGCAGATGCCGTAGTAGGTCGGGTTGTTGACGAGTACGGCAACGGCATTGGGATGCTCCTTGATCGCCTTTGCCACCTGCTCGCGCTTCATGCCGAGGGAGATGCCAAGGCGCTTGTCCACCTCAGGATTGACGTAGACGGGAATGGCACCGTTTAATACCAAGGCATTGATGACGCTTCGATGTACGTTTCTGGGCAGAATGATCTCCTGACCGCGCTTGGTTGCGGTGAGGACCATGGACTGCACGGCGCTGGTCGTGCCGCCGACCATGAGGAATGCCTGAGCCGCGCCAAAAGCGTCCGCAGCGAGCTGCTCCGCCTCACGAATGACGGAGACGGGATGGCATAAATTGTCCAGGGGCTTCATGCTGTTGACGTCAACGCCAACGCATTGCTGGCCTAAAAATGCGGCGAGTTCAGGGTTGCCGCGGCCGTGCTTGTGACCCGGTACGTCAAAGGGTACGACGCGGGCCTGACGGAAGCGCTCAAGGGCCTCGTAAATGGGAGCTTTTGTCTGGTCTAGTTTCATCTGGTTCATGCCTTTGGTGCCTTTCAAATAAATAAAGCCCGCGTTTGGCGGGCGGTTCATTTTCTTCCTTAAAAACCTATGAAATTCCTATTAGCTGAATTCTATCATGGGACAGGGCAAATGTCAATATAGTACATTCAAGCCGCAATTTTCTACATTTCAATTTTTACCGCGAAATTCTACAATGATTACAACGAAAATGTTAGCAACTGAACAAACCATGCAAGAGCCAATGACAAGGCTCAGGAGGCCATTTGTGGAAAAAGAACGACATTCCAAAGTAAAATTCATTCTCGACAACATGAAGGGCTACAAGCTCCTCTACGTGATCACGCTCATCGGCGCCATTACCTACAACGCTTTGCAGCTTGTGGTGCCGCACTTTACGCAGCGCATCCTCGACGAATTTCTGATCGGTGACGAGGCAAGGCAAAACCTTGTGGATCACAAGGAACTGCTTTACCAGCTGATCACGGCGATGGTGCTGCTGACCTTCCTTCGAACGACGATCGTGTACCTGACCTGTATGGGCACCGAGGTCGTTTCCCAACGGGTGCTGTTCCGTATTCGTAACTACCTGTTCAAGAAGATCGAGACCCAGGACATGAACTTCTATGGGAAGTACCGCACGGGCGACCTCATGACCCGCGTGACTGGCGACCTCGACGCGATCCGTCACATGATCGCATGGGTGCTCCGTACCATCGTGGAGTCCCTGGCGCTGATGACGGCGGTGGCCGTGTACTTCTTCTACATGGACTGGCGCCTGACCCTTTGCCTCTTTGGCATCGCGCCCTTCATCTTCGTCATCGTCATCCTTTTTAGAAACAAGGTTGGCCCGAGACACAGGGAGCTCCGTGAGAAGATGGCACAGATGAACACGGCGGCGCAGGAGAACATCTCCGGTAACCGCGTGGTCAAGGCCTTCGCGAGAGAGGATTACGAGATCCAGAAATTTGACAACTGCAATCAGGATTACGCCAAGACGAACCGTAAGACGGCCATGACCTGGCTGACCTACTTCCCTTACGTGGAGTCCTTTGCGAACCTCATGCCCATCGTGCTCCTTGTAGTCGGCGGTACCTTTATCATTAACGGCGAGATCACTGCCGGCCAATACGTGGCGTTCTCCGGCCTGATCTGGGCGATCGCCAACCCGATGCGCCAGCTCGGCAACATCATGAACGAGTTTCAGCGCTTCGCGGCAGCCTCAGACAAGGTCATGGAGATCTACTACTCCGAGCCGAAGATCGTGGACCTGCCTGACGCCATCGACCATCCCGAGAGACTGAAGGGCAAGGTGGAATTTAAGGACGTTTCCTTCCAGTACAGCGACGGAAAGTTCCCCGTGCTGCATGACGTAAGCTTTACGATCGAGCCTGGCCAGACCGTGGCGATCATGGGCGAGACGGGCTGCGGCAAGACGACCCTGATCCAGCTGATCCCGAGATTCTTCGAGCCGACCCAAGGCCACGTGTATGTGGACGGCGTGGACGTGCGCAAGTACAAGCTTCATCAGCTTCGTAAGAACATCGGCCTTGCAACCCAGGACGTGCTCCTGTATTCCGATACCATCGACAGCAACATCGCCTTCGGCGACTCCAGCATCAAACAGGAGGAAGTGGAGAAGTTCGCGAGATACTCCGCAGCTGCCGACTTTATCTCGAAGATGCCCGAAGGGTATCATACCATCGTCGGCGAGAGAGGCGTGGGCCTTTCCGGCGGCCAAAAGCAGAGAATCTCCCTGGCGAGAGCCCTTGCGGTAAAGCCTGCCATCCTGATCCTCGACGATACGACCTCCGCCGTGGACATGGAGACGGAGAAGCAGATCCAGCACAGCTTAAAGGAACTGGATTTCCCCTGCACGAAGATCATCATCGCGCAGAGAATTTCGACTACAAAGTCCGCGGACAAGATCCTTGTCATTCAGGACGGCCGCATCGCAGAGTGCGGTACCCACGACGAGCTGGTGGCGCAGGGCGGCTATTATTCCAGCCTTGTGAAGCTCCAGATGGGTGAGGACGAGGTCATCAAGGCCGAGGTGGCAAGCCTTGCCAAGGAGAGCCTGAAGGACATGAGCGCCATCGCCGAGGGCATGGCAAAGTCCTATCGTAAATCTGACGACTTACAGCCCGCAATGGAAGGGGGTGACCGCTAATGGCAACCAGAAGAAACACCTATAAAGAAGACGAGGTTCTGGAAACCCCATTTGAGTTTAGACATCTTCTTCGCGCCTCCGTGTACATCAAAAAGTACACCGGAAAGATGGTGCTGGCGCTGATCTTAAGTGCCATCGGCGGCATCATGGGCCTGTTTTCCCCGAAGCTGACGCAGCTCGCACTGGATGAAGCGATCCCAAATAAGGACTTCCAGATGCTGTACATGCTGGCGGGCGCCCTGATCGGTACCTTCATTGTCGGCGTTATTTTCACGACAATCCGTTCGCGCATCATGATCGGCGTGTCCCAGAACATTATTTACGACATCCGTAAGGACGTCTTTGAACATTTGCAGAAGCTCTCGTTCCAGTATTACGACGACAGACCCCACGGCAAGATCCTGATCCGCGTCGTGAACTACGTAAACTCCGTCTCCGACATGCTGTCCAACGGACTGATCAACGTGGTCCTCGAGAGCATGAACCTGATCTTCATCGTGATCTTCATGTTCCTCGTGGACGTAAAGCTCTCCCTCGTCGTACTGGCGGGCGTGCCGATCCTCATGGTGTTCCTCCTTTGGATCAAGCAGAAGCAGAGAAAGGCTTGGCAGCTGGTTTCGAACAAGAACTCGAACCTGAACGCCTATCTGCAGGAGAACATCGTCGGCGCCAGGATCACCCAGATCTTCGCGAGAGAAGAGGAGAACGCGCAGACCTTTGAAGTGCTCTCCGACAACTGCAGAAAAACCTGGATGCACGCGCTGCGCTACAATAACCTCGTTTGGCCCGGCATCGACAACATTTCGGTTTGCGTGCGTGCCTGCATCTTCATCTTTGGACTGGTGGTCTTTGGCCAGAATACCAGCCTTGGCGTGATCTTCGCCATCTCCTCCTACGCGTCGAGATTTTGGCAGCCCATCATGAGCCTTGGCAACATTTTTAACAACTTCCTCAACAACATCGCTTACCTCGAGCGTATCTTCGAGACCCTCGACGAGCCCGTAAAGGTTGCCGACGAGGAAGATGCGAAGGAAATGCCGCCCATCAAGGGCCAGGTAACCTTTGAACACGTAGATTTCTCCTACGAGCAGGGCAAGCCCGTCCTGAGGGACCTGTCCTTCACCGTGGAGCCTGGCGAGAGCGTGGCCCTCGTTGGACCGACCGGCGCCGGAAAGAGTACCATCGTGAACCTGATCTCGAGATTCTATAACGTCAATGGCGGAAGAGTATTGATCGACGGTCAGGACGTATCGAAGGTCACGCTAAAGAGCCTTCGTTCCCAGATGGGCATCATGCTCCAGGACAGCTTCATCTTCTCCGGTACCATCGCGGACAACATCCGCTACGGTAAGCTAGACGCCACCGACGAGGAGATCAAGAAGGCCAGCGAGATCGTCTGCGCGGACGAGTTCATCCAGCGCTTCCCTGACGCCTACGAGACCGAGGTGAAGGAGCGCGGGTCCCTGTTGTCTCAGGGCCAGAAGCAGCTGATCTCCTTTGCGAGAACCCTGCTGTCCAATCCTTCGATCCTCGTTCTCGACGAGGCAACCTCAAGCATCGACGTGCAGACCGAGAAGGCGCTGCAGAAGGGCTTAAACGCCATGCTGGAAGGCCGCACGAGCTTTATCATCGCGCACCGCCTCTCCACCATCAAGAACTGCGACAAGATCATGTACGTCGATCAAGGCGGCATCGTGGAGTGCGGCACCCACAAGGAACTCATGGCAAAACGCGGCGCCTACTATCGCCTCTACACCGCCCAGATGGAAGACATCGCCTAAGCCCCATACGTTTACTCTTCAATTTTCATAAATTCTTTCCAATCGGATGGCACCTCTCGGGGTGCCATTTGATTTTCCGCGGGTTTTCCGCAGAACTCGGGGCTTGGCAGGGAGAGTCTTTCTGGTAACCTTTTGACCCAGAAAGCCTCTCCCAGCCGTCCCCTCGAGGTATTCGAAAACGAACTTGAAAACGTCGCTAAGATATGCTAAGCTATGAGAGGAAATTTGTTTGCAAACATAGTAGTGATCGGAGGAAGTATGGAACAGTATAAGCAGGAATTTATTGAATTTATGGTGGATTGCGGCGTTCTGAAATTTGGCGAGTTCACTTTAAAGAGCGGAAGAAAGTCCCCGTTTTTCATGAACGCGGGCGGATACGTGACGGGCTCACAGCTCATGAAGCTGGGCGAGTACTACGCGAAGGCCATTCACGACAAGTACGGCGATGATTTCGATCTCCTGTTTGGACCTGCCTACAAGGGCATCCCCATCGGCGTTGCCACCTCCATCGCTTTTAGTAAGCTTTACGGCAAAGAGATCCGCTACTGCTCCGACCGCAAGGAGGAGAAGGACCATGGCGCTGACAAGGGGAGCTTTCTCGGAAGCAAGCCCCAGGACGGTGACCGCGTGGTCATGATCGAGGACGTAACGACCTCCGGAAAGTCCATGGAAGAGACCGTTCCCAAGGTCATGGGCGCGGCTGACGTAAAGATCCTCGGACTCATGGTATCCTTAAACCGCATGGAAGTGGGCCTTGGCGGCGAGATGAGCGCACTTGACGAGATTAAATTAAAATACGGCTTTGATGCACATGCCATCGTTGACATGTCCGAGGTCACTGAGTATCTGTACAATCGTCCCTACAAGGGAAAAGTTTACATCGACGACGCAATCAAGGCGGCACTTGACGCTTATTACGCACAGTACGGTTGCAAGTAACATAGGAGAAATGGGAGGTACGAGCATGGAAGAGAAGGTGTATAAGACCATGGGAGGGGCCGGCGCCCTGAACATTGTCCTTGGAGTTCTGGCTTTGGTAGGCGGGATCGCAATGGGAGTACTGCTCCTGATCAGCGGTTCCAAACTGGTGAACAGAAGATCACATCTTACGTTTTAACAATGCGAGAGCAAAGGCATTTTCCCCTGGCGGGAAATGCCTTTGTCCATGTTTGGAAAGTACGGGGAAGCGGGCGTGCGCATCTGCAAGGAAAAGAAAGAGAAAACAAAATCGAATAAGAGAGCCTATAAATTCACGAACAAAAAGCACCCGCCCAAGGCCATCTGCGGCTGCATTTTGGGGTGCGTGAGCCTTGTGGGGATCCTCGCGGTGATCTGGCAGTCCTTCCGTGCAGGCGGGGACACAAGGCCGGCCTACGGCGTCACGGGCCTTTTAGCCGTGATCTTTTCCGTAACGGGCGGCGTTTTGTCAGGCCTGTCCTTCCGCGACAGGGACAGCTTCACGCTCTTTAGCTGGATCGGGTCGGTTTTGTGCGTTGTGGTGCTGCTCATCATTGGACTGCTTTTTGCCTGGGGACTTAACGCTTAAGGTTATTGAATGAATTAGAAAAGGAATTGAATCACATGGAATGGAGTAAGGAACTATTGGAAGAGCGCCTCGAGCTCGCGGCGCAAAGAATCACGGAGATTGAGAAGGAAGGACTTAGCGGAGAGGGCGCAGAAGCGTTTGACGACTATTTCCGCCGCATGGCAGCCTTCTTAAATCTAGTTAACGAAAATCGCACCTTTGTAGAGCAGGGCGGCCTGAAAACTGCCAGCCTCGAAGAACTTGGCGAGAGAAACCACGCCTTATATGCGGACGTGCTGCCTGAGAACTATGAAAAGAGCTTTGGCAACCCCGCCTATGCAGCAAAAATGCTGGGAGAGGACTATGGAAAGCTTCTTTCCTTCCTGCACAGGGAACTGTTTGCGGAGATCGTGTTCTGCCATACGGACTGCCTTGAGGATCTTGTGATCCGCGAGGAACTCTTTGTGGAGGTATACGGCGCCTTTGCGGAGGCGCTTTCGGAGAACGGTAAGCTCCCTTCCGCGGAGAGCGTGCGCCAGATCCTTTACTGGTTTGCCAGCGATTACGCGGACCTTGGAAGCAGGAATTTGGTGGCGCAGATGGTGCATGACGGCGAGAGCCAGGCCATTCGCATCCTGAAGTCTGCGGACCTTTCGGACCTTCGCTACCTCTATGCGTATGGTCAGTACGTCAGCGACAACGAGCTGGAGATCGCACGCTTTTTGCAAAAACAGCCCCAGTCCACCATCGATACCATGGCGGACACCTATACGGAGGGCTATCGCATCGGCTTCGAGGTGACCGGCAGGGACTTAAGCAAGAAAACCAGCGCCGAGATCATGTTCCCCATCGGTTTCGAGCGCATGCTCCAAAAGGCCGTTGCAAACTTTGAAAAGATCGGCCTGAAGGCCGTTGGCCGCGTGCCGAGCACCTCCATTTTCTACCGCGGTGAGACGGGATATTCCACGAGCCCGAACAGACAGTATGATTTCGACCACAGAAATGACAATGGCCTCTTTATGGACAAGGCTTACGTACAGCGCGCCCAGGAGGTTTTGCAGACGGCGTTTGAGGAATTTAAGGATGATGCAAAAAAGCATGCCGGTCCCGCAGTCGTGGAAGTCTTTGGCGAGAAGGACTTTGATCCCGTGATCAAGCCCGAGGCCGTAAAGCTCACCGACGAGCAAAACGACCTCGACGTGGAGAGACGCATGCGCCTTCGCCAGATCCAGATGATCTACATCCCCGAGGAGGAGAGAAGCTTTACCATCATCGCATTCCCCCTGCCCGAGATCAAGGAAGCGTTGCCGGATCCTTCCGAGAAAACCTATGCAGAGTTTTTCGAGGAGATCATCAAGGTCAATACCCTGGACTACCTGACCTATCGCAACATCCAGGCGACCATGATCGAAGCCCTCGACCAGGCGGACTACTGTGAAATTAAGGGCATGAACGGCAACCGCACCGACCTTCGCGTCAACCTTTGGAAGCTGAAGGACCCTTCCAAGGAAACCATTTTTGAAAACTGCGTGGCGGACGTCAACATTCCCGTTGGCGAGGTCTTCACCTCACCCGTCCTGAAGGGCACCAACGGCACCCTGCACGTAAGCCGCGTTTACCTTAACGGCCTCGAGTACAAGAACCTGTCCATCCTCTTTGAGGACGGCTTCATCAAGGAATACAACTGCTCCAACTTCGAGAATGCGCAGGAGAACCTCGACTTCATTCGCGACAACCTGCTCTTTAAGCGCAAGACCCTGCCCATCGGCGAGTTCGCCATCGGAACGAACACCACGGCCTACGTGGTTGCCAGAAAGTATGGCGTGCAGAGCAAACTCCCGATCCTCATTGCGGAGAAGACCGGCCCCCACTTTGCGGTCGGCGACACCTGCTACAGCCACTCCGAGGACATGAAGGTGTACAATCCCGACGGCAAGGAGATCGTGGCAAGGGAGAACGAGGCATCCGCCCTTCGAACCGTCGACCCGGCCAAGGCATACTTTGACTGCCACACCGACGTCACCATCCCCTATGATGAGCTCGGCGAGCTGACCGCCGTTAAGAAAAACGGCGAAAGGATCACCATCATCCAAAACGGAAGGTTCGTTTTACCCGGAACCGAAGAGCTGAACAAGGCCCTCGACTCCGAGCAGTTGTCTTAAGAATATCTTAAGTAAAATTTTTTGATTTAACCTTGCATACCGTCCCCATTTCTAGTAAACTATTGACTAGATATTGTGGACAGTTATGTTTTGAAGTAGCTTATATAGTTAATTTAGGAGGAACGTGAAATGGCAGCGACAAAGAAAGCAAAGCCGGAACCTGCTAAGGTTGGCATTGTGATGGGAAGCGATTCCGACATGCCCATCATGGCAAAGGCAGCAGACATCCTCGAAGAACTGGGCGTGCCCTATGAGATGACCATCATCAGCGCACACAGAGAGCCCGACGTCTTCTTCGAGTACGCAAAGAACGCGGAAAAGAAAGGCTTTAAAGTGATCATTGCGGGAGCAGGCATGGCAGCCCATCTGCCCGGCATGTGCGCGGCGATCTTCCCGATGCCCGTCATCGGCATTCCCATGCACACCACCTCCCTTGGCGGACGCGATTCCCTTTACAGCATCGTTCAGATGCCCTCCGGAATCCCCGTAGCAACCGTTGCCATTAACGGCGGCGCCAACGCCGGCCTCCTGGCAGCCAAGATCCTTGCCACGTCAGACCCGGCCTTGCTCAAGAAACTCAAGGCCTACTCCGAAAAGCTCAAGGATCAGGTCGTAGCCAAGGACGCCAAACTCCAGGAAGTAGGCTACAAAAAGTATATGGAGAAATAATTTAGTGTTACTAGTACCTCGAGGGGACGGCTGGGAAAGGCTTTTTGGGTCAAAAGATTAGCAAAAAGACTTTCCCAGCCAAGCCCCGAGGGTTACCGGTCACCACGTATTGGGGAAAACAATACCTGGCCGCGGGATGCGGCAGAAATGAGAGGAAGAACATGGATTACAAGAAAGCGGGAGTAGACATTGAAGCCGGCTACAAGTCAGTGGAGCTCATGAAGAAACACGTCAAGGAGACCCTGAGGCCTGAAGTAATGGGAGGCCTTGGAGGATTCTCTGGTGCCTTCTCCATGGCAAATTTCAAGGGAATGGAAAACCCCGTCCTCCTGTCCGGTACGGACGGCGTGGGCACCAAGATCAAACTTGCGTTCCTGATGGACAAACATGACACCGTCGGCATCGACTGCGTGGCAATGTGCGTTAACGACGTGGCTTGCGCAGGCGGCGAGCCCCTCTTCTTCCTGGATTACATTGCATGCGGCAAGAACTACCCTGAGAAGATTGCTGAGATCGTTAAGGGCGTGGCAGAAGGCTGCAAGCAGGCTGGATGCGCACTGATCGGCGGCGAGACCGCAGAGCATCCCGGACTGATGCCTGAGGACGAATACGACCTCGCAGGCTTCACCGTAGGCGTGGCAGACGCAAAGGACATCATAGACGGCTCCAAGATCAAGGCTGGCGACACTTTGGTAGGCATTGCCTCCTCCGGCGTACATTCCAACGGCTTCTCCCTGGTGAGAAAAGTCTTTGAGATGACCAAGGAAAGCCTTGACACCTACTATGACGAGCTTGGAAAGACCCTCGGCGAGGCGCTCATCGTGCCCACCAGAATCTACGTAAAGGCTCTGAAGGCAGTCAAGGATGCAGGCGTTACCGTAAAGGGCTGCAGCCACATCACCGGCGGCGGCTTCTACGAGAACATTCCCAGAATGCTTCCCGACGGCATCCGCGCGCAGGTGAAGAAGGACAGTTACGAAGTACCTGCCATCTTTAAGCTCCTCCAGAAGAAGGGCGACATCGCGGAAGAGATGATGTACAACACCTACAACATGGGCCTTGGCATGGTGCTGGCAGTGGATCCCACTGACGCGGACAAGACCGTTGCTGCACTGAAGGCAGCAGGCGAGAACGCTTATATCGTAGGTACCTGCGTGGCAGGAGAAAAGGGCGTGACCATATGCTAAAGATCGTTGTATGCGTCTCCGGCGGCGGCACCAACCTGCAGGCCATCATGGATGCGATCAAATCCGGAAAGATCACGAATACGGAGCTTATTGCCGTGATCAGCAATAATCCCGGCGTCAAAGCGTTAGAGCGCGCAAAGAATTTCGGCGTTCCCGGAATTTGCATGTCCCCGAAGGACTACGCGAGCAGGGCGGAATTCAACGATGCCTTTACCGCAAAGATGTGCGAGCTTGCACCGGACCTCGTGGTGCTGGCGGGCTTCCTTGTGAAGATCCCGGAGCAGATGGTTTCGAAGTTCTCCGGAAGGATCGTCAACATTCACCCTTCCCTGATCCCTTCGTTTTGCGGCGTGGGCTACTATGGCCTCAAGGTGCATGAGAAGGCATTGGAGCGCGGCGTGAAGGTGACGGGTGCTACCGTGCATTTCGTGAACGAGGGCATGGACGAAGGCCCCATCATCGCGCAGAAGGCCGTGGAGGTACTCGATGGCGATACGCCGGAAATCCTGCAAAGAAGAGTGATGGAACAGGCGGAATGGATCTTACTACCGCAGGCAATCGATGACGTGGCGAACGGAAGGATCAAGATCGTGGACGGTCACGTTCGCAGAGCGTAAGACAAAAGTAATGGAAGGATGAGGACTAGCCATGAAAGTATTGATCGTGGGTGGCGGCGGCCGTGAGCATGCGATCGCAGTCAGCATGAAAAAGAGTAAGCGCGTGGAGAAGCTTTACTGCGTACCCGGTAACGCGGGCATCGCGCAGATCGCGGAGTGTGAACCCTCCATCGGCGTAATGGAATTTGACAAGATCGTTGCATACGCAAAGGAAAAGGCCGTAGACCTCGTATTCGTGGCACCGGACGATCCTTTGGTAGGCGGTTTGGTGGACGTACTCGAAGCAAACGGGCTTCGCGCCTTCGGCCCCAATAAGGCAGCAGCGATCCTCGAGGGCAGCAAGGCCTTCTCCAAGGATCTGATGAAGAAGTACAACATTCCTACCGCTGCTTATGAGACCTTTGATGACGCAGACAAGGCACTGGCGTATCTTGAAACTGCGGACATGCCCATCGTGCTCAAGGCAGACGGCTTGGCGCTCGGCAAGGGCGTACTGATCTGCAACACCTTGGAGGAAGCCAAGGCAGGCGTGAAGGAGATCATGCTGGATAAGCACTTTGGAAGCGCTGGTAACCGCATGGTCATCGAGGAATTCATGACCGGACGAGAGGTTTCCGTACTGTCCTTCGTGGACGGAAAGACGATCCGCATCATGAGCTCCGCGCAGGATCACAAGCGTGCCAAGGACGGCGATCAGGGACTGAACACCGGCGGCATGGGTAACTTCTCACCCAGCCCCTTCTACACCGCTGAAGTGGATGAGTTCTGTAAGAAGTACATCTATCAGGCGACCGTGGATGCCATGGCGGCGGAAGGCAGACCTTTCAAGGGCGTCATCTTCTTTGGACTGATGCTCACCCCCAAGGGACCAAGAGTGTTGGAATTCAACGCGAGATTCGGTGATCCCGAGGCCCAGGTAGTGCTCTGCAGAATGAAGAACGACATCATGGACGTGGTGGACGCCTGCATCGACGGAACCCTCGATAAGATCAACCTGGAATTTGAAGACAAGGCTGCCGTATGCGTGGTACTTGCTTCAGACGGTTATCCCGTATCCTACAAGAAGGGCTTTGAGATCAAGGGCCTGGAGAACTTTGACGGTAAGGAGGATTACTATTGTTTCCATGCCGGAAGTAAGTTCGACGCGAATGGAAAAGTCGTGACGAACGGAGGCAGAGTCCTCGGCGTGACCGCAAAGGGCGCAACCCTGAAGGAAGCGCGGGCGAAGGCCTACGAAGCGACGAAGTGGGTAGATTTCGAGAACAAATACATGCGTACGGACATTGGTAAAGCGATTGACGAAGCATAACATTATGAGGAAGGAAGGCTATTAAAAATGGCGGGGAAAGTAAGAGAGATGAATCTATGGCGAAAGATGATCTTGATGATCACGCTGGCTTTCGCGCTTGTAATCTTTTCAGATGGCTTGGCAACCATCGTTAGGGCAGAAGCAGGTACGACCAACACGGCCGTGAACATGCGTAAGACGCCCAGCAAGAACGGTGACCTTGTAAAGAAGTTGGAGCAGGGTACCGCAGTGGAACTTGGAAATCTCGTTGACGGTAAGGACGGCGACGGTAAGAAGTGGTATGAAGTAACCGTTGGCGGTACTTCCGGATACATTCGTTCCGACCTTGTGACCAAGGGCGCAGCTGGTGGCAATAGTGACGGTGGCGCACAGGTGACTGGTGAGGTGGAGCAGGTAACGCCCGTTGGCGCATCCATCGCCGGCAGCAACACCGTACGCGTTCGTACCAGCGCCTCCACGACGACGAGCAACAACATTCTTGCAACCGTTGCCAAGGGAACCGAAGTGACCGTGATCGGTAAGACCGTTGGCTCCGACAAGAAGACCTGGTATCAGGTAAAGCTGACCGTAGAGGGCAGAGAAGTTGCAGGTTACGTTCGCAGCGATTACCTCGTGATCAACGGCGACGTAAAGCCCATCGGCAGTGAGACTGGCAATGAGACCCAGACGACTGACCCCGTAGAGACGAACCCTACGGAGACCGAAACCAAGACGGACACCGAGACCAAGGTAACTCCTCAGACCCACGGCTATGCCGTAAAGGAGATCGAGGGCGAGTGGTGGTTACAGGACCTCGACAAGAACGAGCAGTACAGAATCGAGCAGATCTTTAGCGCTGCAACCCAGTACAAAGAGAAGTACGAGGCGGCTGATAAGAAGGCAAAGGGCAGAAAGGGCTGGCTGATCTTCTTCATCATCCTGACGATCCTTTCCGCAGGCTGCGCCGCATATCTGCTGTTCAGATTAAAGGAGATCAAGGAGGAAGCCTTCATCGCTTCCATCGAAAATAACACGCCCAGAAGAACAGCTGAAAGACCTAGACAGTCTGCAAACGGAAAGCCCTCCATCAAGGATGGCTTAGAGCCCAGAAGACGTGAAGGCGAGAGACCTGCAAATGGTCAGAGAGCCGCTGATCCTCGTCAGGGTCAGAGACCTGCGCAGCCCGGTCAGCAGAGACCTGCGCAGCCTGGACAGAGACCTGCGCAGCCCGGTCAGCAGCGCCCCGCGCAGCCTGGTCAGCAGAGACCTGCGCAGCCCGGACAGGGCCAGAGACCCGTGGATGGACAGAGACCTGTTCAGCCCGGTCAGCAGAGAACCGCACAGCCTGGTCAGCAGAGACCTGCAGACGGCCAGAGACCGATGCAGCAGGGCCAGAGACCGACGCAGCCCGGCCAGGGACAGAGACCCATGGATGGCCAGAGACCCGCACAGCCGACGCAGCGCCCCGTGGATCCTCAGATGCAGCGTCCCGCACAGCCTCAGGCAGCACCTACGCAGGCACCTGCACGTCCTAAGAACTTTGCTCAGGACGACGACATGGAGTTCGAATTCCTCAATTGGGACAGCGACGAATGATCGTAAAAATGGATATCTAATAATTCTCTAAACTTTCGAAAGGGCAGGTTGACACTGCCCTTTTGTTATTATACACTATGTATAACAGATGACATGGAAGGAGGTACCCCGGCATGTTTATTGAAATCGATTTTAACAGCGATGAAGCCTTGTATCTGCAGCTTCGCAATCAGATCATCCTCGGCATAGCCACGGATCAGTTTCATGAAGGGGAATCCCTGCCTAGCGTTCGTAACCTCGCGGAGATCATTGGCATCAACATGCACACGGTCAACAAGGCCTACACGCTCTTAAAGCAGGAAGGCTACGTCAAGGTGGACCGGCGCAAGGGCGCAGTCATCGCCGTGGATGCCGATCAGGCGCTGATCATGGAGGAGATCCGTCGTCAGCTCCAGGTGATCCTGGCGAAGAGCTATTGCAAGAACGTACCGCGAGAAGACATACACAGTTTGGTAGACGAGATTTACGACGGGATGGAGAGATAAGACATGCAGGCAAGGCAATTTACGGAAAAAGCAAACGCAGCCTTAACCTTCGCGACCAAGTGCGCGAAGGACCTTGGACAGGGCTACGTCGGAACGGAGCACATTCTCGCCGGGCTGCTGCGCGAGGGTACTGGCGTTGCGGCAAAGGTGCTGTTTGACAACGGCGTGGAGATGGAGAAGCTCCTTGACATGATCCGCGACCTGATCGCCTTTGAGAACGGCACGCCGGTCAAGGACAGGGAGGGCTATTCGCCCCGCGCACAGCGCATTTTGGACGAGGCCGTTACCCAGGCGAAGCGCTTTGGACAGAAGGAAGCGGGCACGGAGCATTTGCTCCTCGCCATTATCAAAGAGGGCGAGAACGTGGCGGTTCGCTTAATGAACGCCATGAACGTGAACCTGCAGAAGGTTTACGTGGAAACGCTCCAGGCCATTGGCCAGGACGGCAACCTCTACAAAGAGGATTTAGGTAGAAAAAACCAGGGCAAGGGCAGAACCTCCACCCTGGAGCAATACAGCCGCGATCTGACGGCGCTGGCACGGGAGGGAAAGCTCGATCCCGTGATCGGCAGAGAGGATGAGATCCGCAGGGTCATCCAGATCCTGAGCAGA
>JAFPRF010000152.1 GCA_017400965.1 Lachnospiraceae bacterium | reverse complement strand
GAGAGAAGCCCGCAGATCATTGCGGAGTATCGTCAAAAGCTACAGGATAAGGTGCAGGAGATGCTCGGTGACAATACCGTGGATGAGAACCGTCTCATTACCGAGGTAACGATCTTTGCGGACAAGGTTTGCGTGGATGAGGAGATGGTTCGCCTTCGCAGTCACGTGGAGACCACGAAGGAAGCACTCCTTGCAGGCGGCAGCATCGGCAGAAAGCTTGACTTTATCGCGCAGGAAATGAACCGCGAGGCAAACACCATCCTGTCCAAGTCCAATGACCTTGAGATCTCCAATTGCGGCATTGAGCTCAAGACCGAGATCGAGAAGGTTCGCGAACAGATTCAGAACATCGAATAACATGAACAAACTTATTCACGTTGGTTTTGGTAATATAGTGAACACGGAGAAGATCATTGCGATCGTCAGTCCGGACGCGGCACCGGTAAGGCGCCTTGTGCAAAAGGCGAAGGAGACAGGGCTGGCCATTGACGCCACGCAGGGTCGTAAGACAAAATCCGTGATCGTGATGGAAAACAGTCAGATAGTGCTGTCGGCGCTTCTCCCGGAAACCATCGCGGGCCGCGCGCAGGAAGGCTTTGCGCCGGAGGATAATGAAATAGACGAGTAATTGCGACCGGGAGGATAGACACATGGAAGCAAAAAAGGGAATCCTTATGGTGATCTCGGGATTTTCCGGAGCAGGCAAGGGAACGCTGGTCAAAAAGCTGTTACAGAATTACGACAATTATTCCCTGTCCATCTCCATGACCACCAGAAAGCCCCGTGAGGGTGAGCGCGATGGCGTGGAATACTTCTTTGTTGATAAAGAGAAATTTGAAAAGACGATCGCGGAGAACGGCCTGATTGAGTATGCCACCTACTGCGATAACTATTACGGAACGCCCAGGGCTTACGTGGAAGAGCAGCTTCAGGCAGGCAAGGACGTGATCCTGGAGATCGAGATCCAGGGCGCCCTGCAGATCAAGAAAAAGTTCCCGGAGTCCCTGCTTCTTTTCGTTACGCCGCCGAATGCGGCAGAGCTGCGTCGCCGCTTAGAGGGACGCGGAACCGAGACAAGCGAAGTCATTGCGAAGCGCCTGTCGAGGGCTTATGAGGAATCAGAAGGCATCGATGCCTATGATTATATTGTGATCAATGATGATCTGGACACTTGCGTAAAGGAGCTGCACGCCATGATCGAGGCGGCGCGCAACGAGCCCGTGAGGAGAAAGGATTTCATTGCACGCATTCGGGAGGAAATGAAATCCTTCCGCCAGGAACAGTAAATCAGAGATTTAACATTAAGAGATTTCATATAGAAAGGAACAGGTGAAGAAATGTTACATCCGTCTTATACAGATTTGATGAAGGTCGTAAACAGCGAGGTTGAGCCGGGCGAAACTCCCGTAGTCAACAGCCGTTATTCCATCGTTATGGCAACGGCAAAGAGAGCACGCCAGATCATTTCCGGAGATGAGCCTCTCGTAGATGACAAGGGTAAGAAGCCCCTTTCCATCGCAGTGGATGAGCTGAACGAGGGTAAGATCAAGATCCTTGGAGATGACGAGACCAAATAATTTGGCGAATGCCTAAGCAACCAGCCGGAGCCTCGCGCCCCGGCTTTCGCATTATGTAAGGAAGGAAAAGAAGCTTGAACATATTATTTACTTCCCTTGGCTGCGACAAGAATCTCGTGGATACCGAGATGATGCTGGGTCTTTTGGAAAAGCAGGGACATACCTTTACGGATGACGAGGAAGAGGCGCAGGCCGTCATCGTCAATACCTGCTGCTTCATCGGAGACGCCAAGGAGGAAAGCATCAATACGCTTTTGGAATTCGCCGAACGGCGAAAGAGCGGCCAGATTCAGGCGCTTATCGCCTGCGGGTGCCTCGCGCAGCGCTATCATGACGAGATTCAAAAGGAAATCCCGGAAGTGGATGCCATCGTCGGGACCAATGCCATTAATGAGATCATCGAGGCACTGAACGGCGTGCTCGAGGGGCATGCGGCAAATCATTTGCGCAGCATCGACGATACGCCGATCTCGGGTCTTTCCCAGAGCGTGACCACTGGCGGGCACTTCGCGTACCTAAAGATCGCGGAGGGGTGCGATAAGCATTGCACCTACTGCATCATCCCGAAGGTGCGCGGCAAATATCGGAGCATTCCGATGGAAACGCTCCTTGCGCAGGCGAAGGACTTAGCAGACAAGGGCGTGAAGGAACTGATCCTGGTCGCGCAGGAGACGACGCTCTACGGCGTTGACCTGTACGGCAAAAAGAGCCTGCCCGAGCTGTTAAAACAACTTGCAAAGATTTCGGGGATCTATTGGATCCGCATTTTATACTGTTATCCAGAGGAGATCACGGACGAACTCATCGAGGTGATCGCTACGGAGCCGAAGGTTTGCCATTACCTCGACATCCCCATCCAGCACGCGTCTGACGCCGTGCTAAAGCGCATGGGCCGCAAGACGGACCAGGCATCGCTTCGCGCGGTGATCGGAAAATTGCGCGAGCGG
>JAFPRF010000151.1 GCA_017400965.1 Lachnospiraceae bacterium | reverse complement strand
GTTCCAAACCTTTGCGAACAAGGCTTCCAGCTGTAGCCAAAGGTTACCGATCTCCATGATCTTCGGCAGCGAAATGCTGCTCTCATACTGCTGCGTGAAGATGGTCAGCACCTGATCGTCACGGCTCGCCTGCAAGGCCGTCGCCATCCTTCCGGACTTTGCGTATAGGTCGTTGCTGCAGGTTCTCGTCAAGTATTCCGCGAAGCGGTTTGCCAGCTCCTTATGCTCTGAAAAGCCATTGATCGCAAGCGCGCTCGTTACGGAAAGCGTCCTGCTCTCTAAGCTATCGCTGACGTCGGGAAGCTTTGCCACGCCGTATTCGTAGGTGAGTCTCCCGTCCGCCTTTGCTTCCTCAAGCTTTTCGATCACGTCGCTGGTTCCGATGGTAAATACCAGTCTGCCTTCGATAAAATCCTCCAAAGCGGACTCGCTCGTTACGCTCCCCGCCTCGATAAAGAAGAACTGATTTAAGTTCTGATAGGTCTGCAGACATTCCATCGCCTCGTCACTGTAAATGTCGACGTTGGTCGCATCATCTCCGCAGTCCCCGCCGACGTTCAGGTAATTTCCAACGATCCAGTAGTTATAGAAAATGTCATTTACGTCCCATTTCATGACGCCGTCCACATCCTCGGGTGCATCGAAGGTGTCTGCAAATTTCAGCAGTCCTTCCACCGTCACGGGAACGCCGTCCTCACTGACGCAATTTTCCGACCAGTCCTGATATTCCTCGTCGGTCTCATAGCCAGCCTCGGCGAGCGCCTCGCGGTCTGCCTGCTGTCTGACCCACATGTCGATGTAATCCTTATTGTAGACCAAAATGCTCGTCCTATAATAAAACGGATAAGCCACGAGCTTTAAGCGGTAGGTCACGGCGGAAAGCGCCGTCAGCGGGTACCAGGCCTCGTTCACCATGCCGGAGAGGTTTTGGATCTCGTCCGCCATGCCGCAAAGGTACGCTTGTCCGAGCTCGTCATTGTTGATGACAAAGGCATCCGGCGTCTGCTTCTCGCTGTCCATCGTTGCCTCATAGACGTCCTCAAGAAGCGTTGACGTGTCCTTGTAAACAGGGATCACGCGTACGCCCTCCGCTTCGCCAAAGCTCACGGCAGCGCTGTTCATGTAGCTCTCCAGCGCGGCGTCCTCATACCAGACGTAGATGGTCTCCTTCTTGCTGGTCCAAGGCGTTTCTAGCTCCTCGTCATCTCCGGGATAACGGATTTCGCCATTGCCTCCCCAAAGAACGCCAGAGACCATGACAATGGTGAGGAGCACGGAGAGTAATCTCTTTTTTACGTGCATGAATTATTCCTCAATACATTCTTCCAAAATTTCGATCATCTGATCTACGTGGCTCTCCCGGATCACCAGAGGAGGCACGAAACGGATGATGTTTGCACCTGCGTTGATCAAAAGCAGCCCCTTTTCGATCGCGCGATTGATGATGGGGCCAACGGGCTTGTCAAACAGAAGTCCCTGCATCAGTCCCACGCCGCGATGCTCCAAAATGCATGCATGACGGCTCATCACTTCTTTTAATTTCTTTTCCAGATAAGGTGCCACTCTGTTCACGTTGTCGAGCACGTGAAGTTCTTCATACTGCTCAAATACGGCATTGGTTGCAGCGCAGGCCAGCGGATTACCGCCGTAAGTCGTTCCATGATCGCCGGCAACAAGGGAGTTCTTTCCCACCTTCTCCGTCATCATGAACGCGCCCATGGGAACGCCGCAGGAAAGGGCCTTCGCACTGGTGAGCACGTCGGGTTTGATGCCGTAGCGCTGCCATGCAAACATGGTACCGGTACGACCCATGCCGCACTGGATCTCGTCGAGCATCATGAGGATGTCCTTCTCGTCGCAGACCTTACGGATGCCCTCAAGGAATTCCTTCGTTGCGGGGGTCAGTCCGCCTTCACCCTGCACGGTCTCTAACAAAATGGCGCAGGTCTTGTCATTTACCTGATCAAGGACGCTCTGCAGGTCATTCATCTTTGCAAAGCGGATGTTGCCGATCATGGGCTCGAACGCGTCGCGATAATGGCTGTTGCCGGTCACGGAAAGCGCGCCCATGGTGCGTCCGTGGAAGGAATGCTCCAATGCGATGATCTGATGATCCGTTCTGCCATCCTTTAAGAATGCGTACTTACGCGCGGTCTTGATGGCGCCCTCGATCGCCTCAGCACCAGAGTTGGTGAAGAAGACGCGGTCCATGCCGGAGGCAGCCTTTAACTTCTTTGCAGCTTCTACCGCAGGTACGTTGTAATAATAGTTGGAGGTGTGGATCAGCTTGTCGATCTGTGCCTTCAACGCGTCATTGTACGCCTTGTTGCCATAGCCTAGCGCGAATACGGCGATGCCTGCCACGAAGTCCAGGTATTCCTTGCCGTTCACGTCATAAAGATGAACGCCCTCGCCCTTATCGAGAACGATCTGAAAACGATTGTAAACGTGAAGAAGCGCGCTCTCCGCCTCTTCGATGTATGCCTTCATGTCCATAGTTTTTTCCTCAAATAGTCACGGTTTACGGTTCCACGTTCTCGTCATCCGAAATGATCGCAGTGCCTACGCCCTTTCTGGTAAAGATCTCCAGAAGCAGACAATGAGGGATTCTGCCATCCAGGATATGCACTCTGTTTACGCCGTTCTTGATGGCGGAGGTACAGTTTGCAAGCTTGGGAAGCATGCCGCCGCCGATGTAACCGCCGTTAATGAGCTCATCCGCCTCAGTTGCGGTCAGTCTGCCGATGAAGGAGGACTTATCGTTGAAGTCGCGATACAGCCCCTCTACGTCCGTCAGGAATACGAGCTTATCCGCGCCAACGGCCTTTGCGATCGCGCAGGCTGCGTCGTCCGCGTTGATGTTGTAGGTCTGGAACTGATCGTCGAGACCGATGGGTGCAACGATGGGAAGGAAATCCTTCTCGAGCATGTCGTAGAGCACCTTAGGATCCACCTTCGTGATGTCGCCAACGAAGCCGATGTCCTGTCCGTCAGAGTACTTCTTCTCTACCTGAAGGAGTCCGCCGTCCTTACCGCTGATGCCAACGGCCTTCACGCCAAGCTCCTGTACCATGGTCACGAGCTGCTTGTTCACCTTGCCAAGCACCATCTCCGCGATCTCCATGGTCTCTGCATCGGTCACGCGCAGGCCATTCACGAACTTCGCTTCCTTGCCGACCTTGCCGACCCATCTGCTGATCTCCTTGCCGCCGCCGTGTACGATGATGGGCTTAAAGCCAACGAGCTTTAAGAGCGTTACGTCCTTGATGACGTTCTTCTGGAGCTCTTCGTTGCTCATGGCGCTGCCGCCGTACTTCACTACGATGATCTTTCTGTTAAACTTCTGAATGTAGGGAAGTGCCTCGATCAGCACCTCTGCCTTCTGAAGTACCTGTTCCATGTCCTTTTCCATCTTTTTTCTCCTTAGCTTCTAATTCGCTTCTGATTAGCATTTATTAGCTTCTATAGTCCGCGTTAATCTTTACGTAATCATAGCTCAGGTCACAGCCCCAAGCAGTTGCTTCTTCGCTGCCCGCGTGCATGTCCACGTACACGGTAACCTCCGGTGCGGAAAGGAGCTCGGTTGCCTCCTCCTCGCTGTAGCTCTTCGGTGCGCCGTCGCCAAAGACTTGGATGCGCTTGCCGTTGCCTTCAAAGAACAGATCCACCTTGTCGGGATCAAACTGTACGCCGCTGTAGCCCAGTGCGCAAAGGAATCTGCCGAAATTGCAGTCATGTCCAAAGATCGCCGCCTTGCTTAAGGAGGAGCAGATCACGGACTTCGCAAGGATTCTTGCGTTCTGCTTCGTGTCAGCGTTTACAACCTTCGTCTCGAACAGGCAGGTTGCGCCCTCGCCGTCGCCGGCCATCTTTCTGGCAAGGAACTTTGTCACGAAGTTCAGTGCCTCGCAGAATGCGTCATAATCAGCGCCCTCGCTCGTGATCTCCGCATTCTCCGCGAGACCGTTCGCAAGTACCAAAAGGGTATCGTTTGTGGAGGTGTCACCGTCCACGCTGATCATGTTAAAGGAATCCACCACCGCCGCGCTGACAGCCTTCTGCAGCAGTGCCTTGGAAATATTCACGTCCGTTGATACGTAGCCGAGCATCGTGCACATGTTGGGATGGATCATGCCAGAGCCCTTACACATTGCACCCATCACGGCCTTCTTGCCGCCAACCTCGAACTCTACGGCGATCTGCTTGTGAATGGTATCCGTGGTCATGATCGCCTTCGCCGCCTCAAGGCCTGCCTCCAGCGTTCCGGCCTTTGCCGCTACCAACTTATCGATACCAGCTTCCAGGCGATCCACGGGCATCTGCATGCCGATGACGCCGGTCGAACCGATGAGGACTGCGTTTTCTGGAATGCCAAGGAGCTTACCCGCGTGCTTCGCCTCTGCAGCGCAGGCGTCCATGCCCTGCTTACCGGTGCAGGCGTTCGCAATGCCGGAGTTTACAACGACTGCCTGTACGAAGGGCGCCGTCTCCACCAGCTGCTTGTCCCAGAGAACCGGCGCTGCCTTTACCACGTTGCTGGTAAAGGTTCCCGCCACCTTGCAGGGTGCGATGGAATACACCAATGCCATGTCCTTACGATTCTTATACTTTACGCCAGCTTCCACGCCGGCTGCCTCAAATCCTTTTGCTGCGGTAATGCCGCCTTCGATCTGCTTCATATGCTTTATCCTCTCTTATTTCTCTCGTCTGCGTCTCCAATGGGTGGCGGTCATCATGACCTCCTCCTGCGCGTCAGGATATCTCTTGAATACGGCCAGGAATTCATCAAAGTGTGCCACAAAAATGTCCACCAGCTCCGGATCAAACTGTCTTCCCTTCTGGGAAATGATCTGGCGCTTTGCCTCCTCAGGCGTCCAAGGCTTTTTGTAAGGTCTCGAGGACACCAGCGCGTCAAATACGTCCGCGATGGCAACGCACCTTGCGTTAAAGTCAATGTCCTCTCCCTTGATCCCAAGGTACCCCTTGCCGTCATATCGTTCATGATGCTGCAGGGCGATCTTCTTTGCAATGTCCATGAGCTCGCCCGTGGAATTCTCGAACATCTTCTCGCCGTAGTACACGTGCCGCTTCATGATCTCATACTCGTCGTCCGTCAGTCTCGCGGGCTTATCCTGCACCTCGACCGGGACGTACAGCTTT
>JAFPRF010000150.1 GCA_017400965.1 Lachnospiraceae bacterium | reverse complement strand
ATGACAAAGACGAAGCCCCTGCTGATCTTGGCCGGTTTGCCGCCGCGCAGCTGTACCGTGCGGTCCTCCAAAAGCAGCATAAAGCCTAAGAAGCAAATGGCCTCAAAGAACAGCTCCACGGTGATGGACCAAATGCCCTGGATGCAGATACCAAAGATCGCGATGGAGATTAAGATCAGCGTCGCCGTGCGATCCATGGCGGAGAGTCGATTTTTGTACAGCAAGAAAAAGGTCACACCGAGGATCACGTAGAAGGATGCGATGACGTAAAGCACCCAAAGGAAATCGCCGCGCTGATAGCTGCAGTTCTCATCCAGAGAGAAAATGATCTTCGTGAAGGGGTTGGTGAGCACTAGCAGCTCTGAGACAAAGAACGGGAACAGGAATATGATCATAAACCGGCGGTTCTTTTCCTTGCTGGCCCCCGTCATGTCGAGAATGTAGAGCGTAAACAGGAAGGTTAAGACCGTGTGCGCTAAGAAGTAGCACTCATTTAGGGCATATAAAAGCGGCACGCTCGTAAAGCTGGCATAGCGTTCCACTGCCACTTCGGCCACGGAAAAAAGCGCAGAGCCCATCAGCGCCGTCAACATCACTAAGTAGATAAAGTGCTGATCACGAAGCTTTCCGCCCCACCTCTTTGGCATTGGCAAATAGAGATTACGCCTGCTTCGAAAACAGTCGATCAGGCAAAACAGTGCGATGCAAAATGCAGAGATCTCCAATATCAGTTCGTTCATGTGTCTTCCCCCGCCCGGCTAAAAACAAAACTAGTTCGATCTATAGGCCCAGCTCCACGATCTGTTTTTTCAGATCGCCCTGTCTTTCGCTGAGCATCAATTCCTCATTGTGTTTGCGATAATCCTCGCTCCCGAAGGTCGCGATAAACGCGGACGACGATTTTCCAACCGTCAGCTCCGTCACCAGGATCAGCATCTCGTTGCCGTCCGCAAAGCCCTGCTCCACAAAGGAGAACATGGCATGGAGGCGCGAGGAGGTGCTCTCCGTCTCCTGCTTCATGCGAGCCACCCTTTGATTGTACTTCGCCTTCATGAAATCCTTCGGCGACTCCGTCCCCAAATAGAGCTCCTTTCGGCATTCCTCGAGGAAGCGCAGCACGCGCCTTAGCTTTCTTCTGTCCTCATCGGAAAGCGCACCTGCCGTCTGCAGGTTATACAGCTGCTTCCTGCGCGCTTCGATCAGTTGATCCAGCGTCTCGGCGTAGCCATCCTCCTTCGCAAGCAAGGCCTTCAGCGGTGCCCGCAGGTCGGAAAGGTAAGCCGCCTGCTCCATCACGTCCTTCATCTCGGACTGCACCTGATCCAGCAGCATGCCAAGGAGCGAAAGCCGCTCGTCAAAGGAAGCTTCCTTCGCCCGTGCCAGCGCCTGTACGCTAGGCGTTCCCGCGAAGATCTCCTCGATGCGGTAATCCTTTTTGTATTTGTTAAACAGGTCATAGTAAGCCGTAAATTCCTTGACCACCTTGGGATTGCGGATGTATTGCTCCACAAGGCTTTCCTCGACCTTGAGTTCCTCTTCCTCGTAGAGCTTTAGGATTTCCGAGAGATCCTCCCAGCCTCTGGCCGTCACGTAGCTTCTGCCCTGCGTCGTCATTTCCATGACGTAGAAAAAGTCCTTCTTGATGTCGAGGAAGCTTACGACTGCGCCATGCACGCCGCGCTCCACGGCATATTCCTTCCAGATGCGATAGTCGGGCTCCACGGGGAGCACCTTTAAGCGGTCCATGGTCACCACGTCGAACTCCCGCACGGATTTATTATACTCCGGCGGATTTCCGGCGGTCACGATGACCCAGCCCTCGGGCACGCGGTGGCGTCCGAAGACCTTGTATTGCAAAAACTGCAGCATGGAAGGCGCCAGCGTCTCCGAGACGCAGTTGATCTCGTCGAGGAACAGGATCCCCTCCTTCATGCCGCTCTCTTCCATCGTGTCGTAGATCGACGCGATGATCTCACTCATGGTATATTCAGAAACGGGGTATTCCTTACCCCCGTACGTTTTCTTCTCGATAAAAGGAAGTCCCAGTGCGGACTGCCTCGTATGATGCGTCATGGAATAGGCCACCAGCGCGATCCCCAGCTCCTGCGCGATCTGCTCCATGATGGCGGTCTTACCAATGCCGGGCGCACCCAAAAGAAAGATGGGGCGCTGACGCACCACGGGCACGCGGTACTCCCCAAATTCGTCCTTCTTCAGGTATAAGCTTACGGAATTTTTGATGTACTCCTTCGCCTGCTTGATGTTCATAACGCTTCCTCTTCTTCCAGAATGACCTTAAGGCTCCAGGGCGGAACGGGCTGTCTTTGCTCGTCCTCTCCCAAAAACGCAAAGATGACGTCAAAGCCCGGACTCTTTTCCGGATAGATGCCGTAGCCGTCCGTAAAATAGATCAGGCCCTTTAGGTTTTCAAACTCGCCCTGACGCTGCAGCTCCTGCACGTAAGTAAAGACCGGCCGAAAGTCCGTTGCGCCAAAGCCCTTTAATTTCCCGTATTTGATAAAGGTGTCAAACTCCTCATCACAGGTGATCTTGGTATCGCTTTGCACCTCCTGATCACACTGGATGACGTGCACGTTGATCTTCGTAAAAAAGTTTTCCGTCCCCTTGAGGATGGAATAGGTCTTATTCAAAAACTGCTTCACGATCTCGCCGCGGCAGCTCGCCGAGGTATCGATGGCGATCACGAATTCCCGCACCTTATGCAGTTCCTTGTACTCCAAAGGCTCCACCAGAGGCAGATTCCCGTAGGTCCGAAGCCCGTAGGTGTAATACACGTAATCAAATTCATCGTCGTTGACGGTCAGGTCCTCTCCCGTCACCGTAAAGCGCTGCAGGATCTCGCCATAATCATAGCGGTCGCGGGTTGCTTCCTCCAGGTTCTTCTCTAGGGTCTCCGCCCCAGGCTTCCCCTTCGTAAAGGATTTCAGGTCCGCCTTCACCCGCTCGCTGATCTTCTTCCAAAGCTCCTGGGTGATGACCAGCTCCTCCGCCGGCTTCCATAGCTCATGCGAATCGCGGAAAAAGAGCCGCACAAGCTCCTCCCGCTCCGAAGGCGTCGGCGGATTTAAGCGAAAATACCGATAGAGCTTCTCCGCCGTCAGCGCCCCCACGTCTTCCTTTAGGACCCTAAGCTTCCGCGCGCGGTCCTGATCCTCCTCAAGCGCCACGCTCGATAAGTCCATCTCCTGGATCACGTTCTCCACGGCGATGTCCGCCGCCAGGTCCCATGCGGCCGGATCGAGCTTGTCGTACTGAAAGTGATGAAAGAAAATGCAGTGGAGAAGTACGTGCAGAAGGGTTCTTGGCACCTCCGCCGGCTCACGCTGATAGGCCTTTAGGACCTTCACGGGGTCGTAGTAGCAGCGTGCGCCGTCCGTCTGCATCATGGCGCTTCCCGCGCGCGAAGACAGCCCAAGGCCAGCGAGAGCCACGTCAAAAAAGCGCAGATGAATCAAAAGCTCATCATGCGCAAGACGCATTACCTGTTCGGCCAGCGCCAACGCCTTTTGCTCCTTGTTCTCCACGCTTCCTTGCTCCAATCTCTATGAAAATGCTTTGTAAACGATGATCTCCACGTCGGATCCCTTTACGGATACCTTCACGTCGTCGGCAATGTTTGCCACGATGGATTTCTCCAGCTCGTCACATGCGATCTGCGCGCCGTCATCCTCGGCGGCCTTGCCTTCCACGCCAGTCTTATACTGGAGCATGGACCACTCGTAGCCGCCGCTTCCTACGCGGTAGCCCGTGGGACTTCCCATGGACATCAGGCCCATCGCCAACAGGGACGGTCCTTCGTTGGTGGGCAGCAGCGCCGTCGCGATCATGTCGCGGATCTTCCCCATAAAGCCCTTCGCCGCAGCGTTCTGTCCGCTTGCAGAAAGCGCGATCAGGTTCTCCTTTGTCTCCACCGTCATGGAGACGGTGCCCTTCATGTGCAGTGCAAAGCTCTTCCCCTGTGCGTCGCAGGTGTACTGCGCTTCCAGGTCTCCCACCACGCTTCGAAGCATACCAAAGAGCTCCTCCGCCAACAGGCGCAGGTGCAACGTCTCCTTTTTCTCAAGGCCGGCTTCCAAGGCGATCTGCTCCGTTGCTTGCAAAGCTTCGCTTATGCCGAGGCCATTGCTACTTACGTTCATCGGCTTTGCCATAGCTTATCCTCCTTACGCGTGCGATTTACGCCTTGTCTTACTCGATGGTTAAGATGTCAGAGAATCCAGTCACCTCAAAGATCTCCATGATGGTGTCATTGACGTTCTTCACCTTCATGCTGCCCTGATTATTCATGGTCTTCTGTGCGGAAAGGAGCACGCGAAGTCCAGCGGAAGAAATGTACTCCAGCTTCTCGAAATCCATGGTCAGCTCAGTCGCAGTAGGCAGAACTTCCTTCAGCGCAGCCTCCAGCTCGGGAGCCGTCACGGTATCCAGACGCCCTTCCAGTGCAACCTTCGTTTTCCCATTGTCTACGGTTTTGTCAATCTTCAGCATTGTTTTGTCCTCCTATTTTGCTCTTTTTCCTTTTCTTGATTTATTTTGCAAACCGCGCTAGACGCTTCTGTGTCTGCGGTTTCTCACCTTGTAACGGTACATTCTCTCGTCTGCCTCGCTCAGCGCATTGTCGAGACTCACCTTCTTGCAATCATCGAAGACTGCGCAGCCGATGCTGGCAGATACCTTATAGGGCTTTGCGAGCATGTCAGAGCGCTTTGCGATGGCCTCGCTAAACTCTGACGCCCTTCCGGCCTCGTCCTCCCTGCCATACTTTCCGATGCCGATCAGGAAGAATTCGTCGCCGCCGCTTCGCACGCAGATCTCATTCTCCCGCGCCACCGAGGTCAGCACCGTGCAGACCGTCTTGATCCCCAGGTCGCCCTCACTGTGGCCGAAGGTGTCGTTTACGTACTTCAGGCCATCCATGTCCACGACGCTGACAAAGAGGGCATCTCCCTCCTGCGCATCCGCCAGCATAGCCCTGTAGAGCTCATACATGCCGCGGCGGTTATATGCGCCCGTCATCTCATCGCGAACGGACAGCGTCTGGAGCCTCTCCTTGGAACGCGTCATCTCCAGTGCGTTGTTGATGTATCTGAGCCAGTTGCGGTATACCACGTTGAGGCGCGGATGCTCGCACAGGTCTCTGTTCAATACGGCATAGCCAAGAAGCGTTCCGTCAAAGTGCACCGGCGAGAAATAAAAGACCGATGCCTTCTCCCGCTCCTCCTTGAGGTACGGCAGCATGCGCGTCGTCTGGAAGGTAACGGCTTCCTCCTCACCAAAGTAAGAGGGCCCGCCCACCGTGGACACAGCAACGTAGACGCTCATCTTATCGGGATACCCCACGGTGACGTCGTCGTCCATGTCCAGCCAGTTCTGCTTCAGGCAGAGATAGAAATTATAAAATGGATTCAAAAGATCCGAATAGTCGAAAATGTTTTTGATGCATTCCGCAGCGGTCTTCGACGCCGTAAAGCCTTCGAGGGCGTAGCTCTCCATCAGCGTTCCGATCCCGACGTCCCGGCCTTCATCCTCATCTGCGTGATTATAAGAGCTTAAGTACAGCATGTTGCGAAAGTTCTTCATCGCATAGGTCGGATCGGTCTGACATCCGCAGCTTCCGCCCGGGTGGAAGTTGTTCTTTACGTCCCTTTGCAGGGGATCGAGGGCCGCGTCAGGCTCGATGCAGCTCCGCACGTAATCCACCGCATCCGCGCCCATCTGGGTTTCGCTCGGGTCATAGCTCGAAAGCGGGATCTGATTCACCGCGCCTTCATCCGTCGCATCGTAACCGATGATAACAACGTCCTCCGGTATGCGAATGTCACTCTTTCTGAGCCTGTCCATGACGCCGATCGCCATGCTGTCACTCGCACAAAGGATTGCTTCCGGCGTTTCCAGCTCGCCACTCATAAACCTTCTCGCAAGTGCGTCGCCGCAATAGTACCAGAAATCACCATAAATGATATATTCCGGCGGTACGGTGAGCCCATGCTTATGGATCTCATCGAGAAAGATGCGAAGACGCTCCTCCGCCACAGGATTGTCCTTCGGCCCCGTCAAAATACAAAGCTTCTTTTTGCCGTGCACCTCGATCACGTGACGCGCCATTTCACGGAACACTTCCGAGTTGTCCGTCTCGATCAGCTTTGTTCCCTCGATGGGGATCTCCAACGAGCACTTCGGAAGCTCGGGATATTGCTCCAGACGTTTCATGAGCTTATGGAGCGTGTAATTCTCCGTGTCCCCCGTCATGGTGGAGTAATCGATGATCACGCCGTCGAGCTCATCGAAATTCGCGAGCTCAAAGATGTTCTCCTCCCCTTTTACGTAGTTCGCATGGGGGAAGGAAAGGTGCGTACTCGGCGCAAATACACACAGGTCATAATCATATTTTTTGCACTGCGTCATGATGCCGTCCATAATTCTACGCACGTGCACCATCTCAGGATATGACACAAAAAGACCAATTCTTTTCCGTTTCCTCACGCAGTCCTCCTTGTCAAAGAAAAACGCCGCTCCCTCAAGAAACCAAAAAACAGATTACTGCTTTTATAGTAACATAAATTTCTGACAAATGGAAGAAAATCTGCACGGAAAACGCTATTTATTTACAAATTCCAGTACCTGCTCCCTGTTTTTTAGCGCCGTGGATGCGCCAACGGCCGTCGTGCAGATCGCACCGCACCCATTTGCAAAGCGGATCGCCTCTTTAACGGGAATGTCGCGAAGCAGTTCCTCGGTCAGACCCGCAACGAAATTGTCCCCCGCACCCGTGGCATCCACCGCCTGAATGGGAAGGGCCGGCAGTGAAAAACTCTCGGAAGCATTCTTGAAATAACACCCCTTACTGCCCAGCTTGATCACGACGTTCTTCACCCCATATCCAAGCAGCACGTCCGCCATCTCCTCGGGATCCGTCTTCCCAGTAAAGTACCTCGCCTCATCCTCGTTAGGCGTGATGAAATCCACGTAGGGAAGCGCTTCCTTTAGGTCCGAAAGGCTTAGCACCTTAAAGTTCGGGAGCTTCGTGTCCGCAACGACGAGCACGCCCGCCTCCTTCGCCGCCTTCAGCACCGAAAGAATGATCGCCGGATCGTCGAAAGGCGCGCGGAACAGGGACCCCAAAATGATCGCGCCTGCGTTCGTGATCACGTCCAAATACTGTTCAGGATGGAAATTATGACGGTGCGCCTGATTGGTGATGGACTTACGCGTTCCGTCGTCATTTACAAACATGGTCGTCACCGGCGTCGGATGGTCCTTTCCGCGAATGACAAAGCGCGTGTCAACGCCGCAGCGCTCCATCGCGCCCAATACCATGTCACCCGCGTCATCCTCTCCCAGTGCGCAAAGAATGCCCGTCTTCGCACCCAGCTTTGCCGCCGCCATGGCCTCGTTCACAGCCTCTCCTCCAACGCTCAGCGTACTGGAGACCGCGCGAAAGCCCGACGCAGAAATGGGATTCGGGTCAAAGCCCTTGATGATCGAGTCCACCAGTGCCATGCCAATACAGATAACGTCCATATGCTGATCCATGTGATTATCCTCCAAAAAAATAAGGTAATGCAGTCCTCTCTTGCTAAGAGAACCGCATTACCATTGTACCATTTCTTTTTCGATTTTTCTACTGCATTCCTAAGGATTCGCTGCAGGTTATTCCACGTTGACTCTGGAATAGAGATACAGGAATTCCTTGCGATATTCATCGGTGTTCGCGCCCTTGGTGCCTTCCATTCTCTGAAGAACGTCGCGAAGATTCGTGGTTCCAAGGAACTCGGACTTCTTCATGTACATGCCGAACTGTGCCACGCCTGCTGCCCAAGAGAGATTGTCGCTCATGCGATCGCTGTAGCTGCTCTCGGTCACGGGGTAAACAAGGAGCTTACTGGTGTCGCCGTCGGGCTCTTTGTAACGCACGTTCACGGTCAGATACTCATCAGAGGAAGTACCCACCTGCTCGTCATTGCCATAACGGGAATCTACGCTGGGGATCTCCTGTGCGGAGCCCTTCAGTGCCACTTCATAGAGTGCGGTCACCTGATGACCTGCGCCGATCTCGCCGCCGTCCTTGGTGTCATCCGCGAAATCCTCTGCTGCCATGAGGCGGTTTTCATAACCGATCAGGCGATAACCCTTCACAAGGTTGGGATTGAATTCCACCTGCAGCTTCACGTCCTTCGCAACAGTAAAGAGGGTGCTGCCCATCTCTTCGATAAGGACCTTTCTTGCCTCTGCGATGGAGTCGATGTAGCTGTAGTTGCCGTTGCCATTGTCAGCCAGTGCTTCCATTCTCGTATCGGAAATGTTGCCTGCGCCAAAGCCCAGTACGGAAAGGAACACGCCAGTCTTTGCCTCTTCCTGGATCAGTCTGGTCAGTCCGCCTTCGCTGGTGATGCCGATGTTGAGGTCGCCATCCGTTGCAAGGATCACGCGGTTGTTGCCGCCTTCGACGTAATACTTCTCAGCCATTCTGTATGCCGACTGAATGCCCTCACCGCCATTGGTGCCACCACTTGCGAACAGGTCCTCAATGGCGTCGCAGATCTTCGCCTTCTCGTCGCCGGTAGCGCCTTCGAGAACGATCTTACTGCCGTTTGCATAGGTCACGATGGACACGCGGTCATTGGGTCCCAGCTCCTCGCAAAGGAGCTTAAAGGAACGCTGTACGAGGCCTAATCTGTCCTCTCCCTCCATGGATCCGGAGGTATCGATCAGGAATACCAGGTTGGAGGCTTCTCTCTCGCTGGTATCAAGTTCAGGCGCCGCAAGACCCACCAAAAGGAGGCGGCTATTTTCATTCCAAGGGCAGGGGGCCATTTCCGTATTTACGGAGAAGGGCTCGCCGCTCTTAGGCTGTGCGTACTCGTAACGGAAATAGTTGATCATCTCCTCGATACGGACTGCATCCTCGGGCACGGTCTGCTGACGGGTCAGCATGCGGCGCACGTTTGCGTAGCTTGCCGTATCCACGTCTGCCGCGAAGGTGGAAAAAGGAGAGGTCTTCGCGCTCATCCAAGTGTTCTCCGCAAGGAACTTATACTCCTCCGTGTTCCAAGGGATTTCCTGATATTCGCCGCCGCGAGGTGCCACCATGGCTGCGGATGCGCTTAAGTCGAAATACACGCCACCATCCTCACAAGCCTCGGTCTCGTAGTATACGGTCGCATTCGAAATGCCCTTAAAGTTGAACATGTCTCCCGTGCTCTTATCATTCTTGGAAAAATCTCCGTACTCGCCGGCGAGAAACTTATCCAAAACGCTCTCTCTTTGGGTCTGTACGACCTTTTGCTGCGACGTCACCGTCGGGTCGTCCGGGGTATGTCCGCCGCGGGTCTGATCACTGCAGCCCATCAGGCTGATGCTTAATACCACTGCCAATAGTAAACTTACGATTCTCTTTTTCATATGCTTTCCTCCCAATATATTTCGTGGTTTGGTTTCCTTTGTTTCGAAGCGCTCTTACCCTAATAGACGAAAGCGTTTCAAAAAGGTTCTTGGAAATTCAAAATTTTTTTCAAACTTTCTTGACTCTATCTTTCGCTTTGATTAACATGGAAACTAGCGGGGAGGAAACAACATGAATACGCTTGTCTATCTCGTCTATCCCTTATTGGCGCTCCTTCTGTTTTGGGGTGCAAAGCCGCACGGGCGCGGCGCATGGAACGAAGAGGCTTTTTCGCTTTCGCAGATGAAGGCTCTGCAGGGTTTTTCTGCCATCTGCATCATGTTCCATCACATTGGCCAAAAAACCAGCGCCAGCTGGATCGATGAAAAATATTACATCCCGGGGCTTGGGTTCTTCGTCCCTTTGGGTTATTATTTTGTGGGCTTTTTCCTCTTTTGCTCCGGCTACGGCTTATACAAGAGCTTTACGGCAAAGCCCGATTACCTAAAAGGCTTCGGGCGAAAGCGCATCCTTCCCATCATCATTCCCTTTTATACGACGGGCTGGATCTTTCTGCTCGTAAGGTTTTTGATGAAGGAGCCTTTGGATGGCTTTAAGGTTTTCGTCTATGCCGTCGGGCTTAAGCTCAGTAACCCCAATGCCTGGTTTGTGATCGCGCTGCCCTTCTTCTACTTGGCCTTTTACCTGGCCTTTCGCTTTTGCAAGAAGGAAAGCACCGCCATCACTTGGGTCCTTGCATTTACGCTATTTTATGACCTGCTCGGAACATTGATCGATCACAACGACTGGTGGATGCGCGGCGAATGGTGGTACAATTCCGTGCACTTTTTCGTCATTGGCCTGTTCTTTGCAAGGCATGAAAATGGAATCGTGGCGCACCTAAAAAAGCATTACCTGCTCTATTTTGTTTTGACCTTTGTCCTCATGTTCGTGCTCTACGGCCTGTCCGACTTCGCCCAAGGGGTCTTTTCCTACTACGGCGAAAACTGGAACGCCCCCGACAAGGTCTTTCGCAGATGGATGTGCCTCATCTCCCAGATGCTAGCCTCCGGATCGTTTGTGTTTTTCATGATCCTGCTGTCGCTGAAAATACGCTTCGGCAATCGCGCCCTTGCCTTTATGGGAACGATCACGCTGGAGTTTTACCTGATCCACGGGCTCTTTCTTGAGCTCTTCGCTTACAACTTCGCGGGCGTCGCGTCGAGTCTTTACTACCTGCGCAATGTGCCGCTTCTGATACTGATCGTCCTCGTGCCGTCCGTGCCGGCGGCCCTATTGTTACAAAAACTGGACCGCGGGATAGCGCGGCTCCTTGAAGGGAGAAATCGTCATGCAGAAAGTCATTTACAGAAATGAAATTGAGAATTACACCCAGCAGATGGAATCTGCCGTGGTCACCTACATCGAAGAGGGACAGATCGAGACCTTCGAAGGTTTCGAAACCTTTAGCATCATCGCCTTCGACTTTTACGACATCAAAAACCTCGAGGCAGACCCTTCGCAGATGCTGCTCTACCTTGACGCCGACGACCTCTTTATCATCTGCGAGAATGAAATGAGTTACAACGCCGCGAAGAAGTACTTCGTCGAAACGCCGTCCAATGAGCGTGCCATGTATTACTTTTTCAAGAACCTCTTTAAGGGTGATACCAAGAACCTGGAGGAATTGGAGGACCGCATCTCCGATTTGGACGACGCCGTGATCCATGACGGCAGCGAAGAGATCCGTGAAAAGATCTTGGATGCGCGCTATGAAGTGCTGCGCCTGAAGAAATATTATGAGCAGTTTGAGGAGATCTTCGATGAACTGTGTGACAACGACAATGACATGCTCAGCGAAGAATACCTGCAATACTTCGACATCCTGAATAACCGCTGCGGCAGACTCCTGAGCCAGGTGCTGAACCTCAAGGAATATGTCGTGCAGGTGCGCGAGTCCTATCAGGCGCAGATCGACATCGAGCAAAACCGCTTGATGAAGGTCTTCACGCTGATGACCAGCATCTTCCTCCCGCTGACACTGATCGCCGGCTGGTACGGCATGAACCTCAAGATGCCCGAGTTCGATTGGGATTATGGTTATCCCTTCGTTATCCTCGTCTGCGTTCTGGTCTGCGTCATCTGGGCCGTTGTCTTTAAGAAAAAAGGATGGTTTAAATAAGAAAAAGCCTGTCCCAAGAAGGGGCAGGCTTTTTGAATTCTAAAGGTTTAAGCTAATGAAAGCGGTGCGTCGTCAAGGAGTGCAGCAGCCTTGGTAACTTCTCTGAGCATGCGTGCGCAAGCGCTGTTCTCATCGCGGAAGAAAAGCGTTCCGATTTTCTTTTTACCTTCGCAGAAGAAGACCTCCCATGCGTCATTAACCTTTTCAAGGCAGATGCGTCCGCTAACCTCTCCGCCAATCTGATAAAGCTTCGCAGGAACGAGATGCTCCGATAATGTTTTCTTTAATTCTGCTACTGTCATAAGAAACACTCCCTTCTATAACACATGTGCAAGATAAGATGCGATGCCAAATCCATAAGATGGATGATTATACTCACTTGATGTAGTTTTTGAAACTACATATAGAATACATCAATGTTTAAAACTTTGCAAGAGGTTTTATGAATTTTTATTGGAGAATGCACGATGCCCATGTTTAACGTGCATAATCCTCAATTTTCGAGAACATTAAAATTTGATATAATAGATGCGTAAAGGTTGTGATATCGAGAAAGGCGGAAGTGCATGGACGGAGCCAGAATCTTAGTTTTAGCAGCAATACTTATCTATCTGGGAGCCAAGGTGTTTCAGCGTTGGTACGATTCCTTTGCGATCAAGGAATGTGTCAGCACTGTTCAGGGCTCCTATTTGTTTACCAACGAATCCGTCTATTTGAGACAGCCAGTATATTATCACGTGTATGAGTATTACGTAGACGGAGAGGTATACCTAGTGGAACTCAACAAACCTGGGAAGTGCTATCTGGGTGCGCCTAAGATCGACATCCAGTACAATCCGCAGGACCCGTCGGTATGCTTTATCGATGGCGTGCGTGGACGAATTCTGCCGAAACGCCATAGCGAAGGTTTAACAAAATAATGCCATCAGACGGATATTTACTTTTTCCCGTAAATCCGTTATAATAGGTCTTGGGAAAGCGTTTTCATTCAAAGCGTAAGGGGGATGCGTCATGGAGAAGAAAGTGATCATCAAGGAACTGCATAAGCCCGTTAGGGAAGTGGAAATCGACGTGAAGGATGGCCTTTTCATGGAGGATGTGATGTCGCCGATGATGGAGCGTCCGGGGGACGTGGTTTACGTTTCCTTAAACCGTTTAAATACCATGTATCTTGTGGTGAATGGCATGTCGGGGATCGAACTCGAGGACAATTTCCTTTACGTGGAAAATGACGGCGTGATGAAGGATGGGCTTCTGCCGCAGGTGAAGCCGGCACGTGGCACCGCGTACTTCGTTCGCGTGGAATGGGTGCAGGACGGCTATAAGAAAAAGCCGAAGATCCGCAACATTACCGAGGATGATTTCATCTATGCCCGCAACTTTATGACGGATGTATACCAGAGAAAGCTCAAGGAGACCAACTATCCGATGCTCTTCTCATAATAAGCCAAAAACAAAGCCGCTTGCGCCAGATTCGCAAACGGCTTTTTCTTATTTCATAAGCGTGCTGTCAATTGTTGTAGGTCTGACGGCGCACAATCTGTAACCATCTTGCTCCGTATAGTGGATTACAAACTCACGTGGTGAGAGATTCACGCCGGACGCATCTTCTCCCCCTGCATTCGGCCGAGGCGCATTCGTAGGATAATAACACTTCGCGTAATAATACGTATCGTCCTTTTCCATCAAAGCGATCTTCATTTCAGACAGATCAGGATACCAGTTGCCATAAAAGACAACCTTTTCGCCTGCGCGAAGTATCTGACCCGTATTGGTTTGCTTTGTCGGAATGGATGGAATCACTTCCTCCGCGTTTTCAAAATACTGCGAAATATAATTTTCCAGGTCATTTACGTTGATCCAATAATACTCTGACGCATCTCTGTAAGTGACAAGGTCGCTATTTTCCATCAGCAGCTTTTTCGTAGAGAACCATACAACCGTGCCGTAATCATTCTCATCAAAGAAATAGATGCCGGGGTTCTTGAAGTACTCGATAAATTGCGAAATTGCTTCATACTCTTCGTCGGTAACCGCGGTTCTTTTTTCTTCTTTCTGCTCCACCTCGAAGGTGATCACATTTCTTAATTCAATCCCCTCCAGAACGCTTTTCTTGACCGCTCCCAGGTGGCAAAAACCTCCCATCACGTCCGGCGCCGAGTCTACGTTCGGGTCAAGTCCATGACTTTTCTCGTCCATTCCAAAATACAGAAAATCATCTCCTAAGATCAGCTTATCTGCATGATAATAGTATCCGCCTTGGGACACCTCATCATAGTAAAAGACATAGGTGTATTGATCGAGGGGATAATCCTCTTCGAGCATGGCCCAAACCTCTGCCAAGCTAGCCGCAACCTCTTCACTAGTGCCATCTGGCTCCGGCGGATCCTTCTTGATACGAACCTTCTCGTTTTCCTTGCAATATGCAAGTTGCTCTTCATTCTCCAGCAGCACCATGTAATAACGATACGGATTCCATGCAGAAACATACCCGCAGGTAAAGCTTTGCACGTACGCCTCATCCCGTGACAAAATTCTTTTCTGAATTTCCTTTGTCTCGCCCTCGTTTCCGACATTCTTTGCATTCGTGCATGCTGTTGTCAATATTGACATGAGCACTATCAAAAACCATCGTATACGCTTCATAACACCCTCCCGGCATCACCTTTCTCATCCATATACACGACGTCTCAATTCTCATCTTACACATAAGGACGAAAAAAGCCGGTAAAAGTTCTTCTCTTGATTTTTACTTCAGGTAAAATTCCTTTAGCAAAAACTGCCCCGCATCATTTTGCGTTAGCACGGCTGCAAATTCAAAGTATGGCTTTTCTGCTTCGTATTTCAGTGGTGCCTCGGTAAGCAGCGGATTATGTCCATATACCAGCCACTGACCGTCTTCTTCCTTAGCGCCATCGATCACGAAAGGTTCTGCACCTGATGGCGTGAAAAACCAAAAGACCATTTTACCATTCACTACTCTGATCAGTGAACCGTCGTTTTGACTTTGCTTGATCTGAGCCGCAAAATCTTCCGGCACAACAAATCTCTCACCCATCCAAGCTGCAAAGTCTTCTACGGAAATCGTATAATAATCTGCGACGGTATGATAGTCCAGTTTTCTCAATTCCGTCCGTATCATTTTCTGCGTGGAAAATGCAGTGGCGGAATAGAAATTCTCCTGATTAAACGAGGCAATCTTTGGATCTCCAAAGACGTAAGTCAGCAGCTCCTCCACTTGCATCTGGTCGGCTGTTGAAAGAGCGTTCAAACTTGCGTTATTTTGCGTCTTAGCGCGCTCTACCTGATTCCATACGCTACTTGCCCGCTTCGTAAACTCCTCCGATGCAGGACCCGCAAGGCCTTGATTGTTCGGGCCATGTCCTTCCGGATACAACCGATTGATCCTGTATTCTCCGTCATCTCCTATGAGGACGGCCGTAAATGCCTGCCTCCTCTCCTCATTCGTCGTTCTCGTCAAAACGCCGCCAATGAAATATTGATCTCCCCGCTTTACCGTCCACTGAAATTCAAACGAAAGCTTTTCTGACTGCTCAGTGTGATGAAATAGGAGCTTTTCATTATCTAGCGCGATCGGATAGGTGGCACCTTCTCTTGGCCTTTCCTTCTCCAAACAAGTTTCACTTCCCTCAGGGGCATCAAACCAATCCTGAAGTAGCTGCTTTGCCTCTTCCAGATTAACAACTGCATTCCCATCTATCTCTGTTGCCTTGCCCTGCAAATACAGCATCTCCGCTGCCCAGTACCATGCCGCGTCCACGTGCCCCTGATCATAATAAAAGAGATTTGCATTTGCAAAATAGGATTCCAATCGCGCCTTAAGCGCCCTCGTCGTTGCCTCATCGCAATCCACGTAATACGAGAAAACTGCTTGTGACTGTACCGCATTCTGCTTCGTGATCGTAAGCTTCGTCCACGCATCTCTGCTTAGCATCCGATCCGTAATGCACTCCTTGATCGCTTTCTCATAGGTCTTTTGGTCAACTTCCTCCATCGACTCACTTAGGGCAAATTGCACGGTATAATACGGGCAAGGTAGCTCATCCCCATCTCCCCACTTCGAAAGATGTGCGTAAAAACGGCTCTTCTCTTCATGTTCCCCGTTCAAATACCGAAATACCGTATAGCTCTCGGAGCCACTCTCATCTCTCTGTATTACCATGCTTCCATCTGAAAGCGGATATTGCCAAACCGCGCCTTCTCCGGAATCGCTATCCCAGCAGTCCACCTTTCCCTTGTTGTAATGGAACACCGCACTGAAGGTGATCGGATCATTTACCGTCTGCAAAAGGAGCTCTCCGACGCCATCACCGTCCAGGTCCATGATAAGATATTCCAACGCATATTCATGCTCTAGCGCGAACTGAAAACCGCCAAAGAAACCGCGTGCTTCCTGCTCAGCATTTCGAATGTTCACGTCACCCGACAGGAACTTTGCAAAGGCATTCAGACTGGCATATTTATCTCTTGAGAACGCAATGCTTAAATCATCCGCAACCCCATCATCGTCATAGTCAAAGGGCTGATATGGCAAAAATTCATGCGTGCAGGTGAGTGTATAATCATATGCCTCATAATAAACTGGAAGCGTTTTTTGCGTCTTTCCAACCCGTGCGCCACAGATCCACAGTGTATGATCCGTCTTCTCGATCAGCGTATTCTCCAGTTCCTTGGCATTCACGTAGGGCATGTCCGCAAGGTAGGGATGCTCTCTTTCCACGCTCGTCCAAACGCGGACCACCTCATCCGCGACCTTCTGCGGCGTCGTTACGATCATCTCGTCAGGGACACCACAATTCCCAGCATAGTTATATCCCCATGTCCAGACGCTTCCATCCTCAAGCAGCGCCGCATGATTGTAGGCACCTCCCGTCACAAGAAGTGCATCCTCCAAAACCTTTGTCGGCTCTTCCTGTGCAATGAACTCACTCCTGCCGCGAATACCAATCGTACCCCAAATCCAGATACTGCCATCTTCCAAAAGACATGCAACGTCGCCCCTGCCACACCATGCAATCTGCACATTCTCCTTCAATAGCACAGGACTGCAAACGGCATAAGCCTCCGGGCTTAAGTAGGAACTGTAATCAATGCCGACAAACGCAAGGAGTGCACCACTGCCACCATTGCCAATTCCATACAGCTTATGCTCCTCCGTAAGATAAATGACAAACCCCTCTTGCGAATAATCGACATGCACAACATGCTCCGCGATTTCTACCTTGGTATCATGTTTCTTCTGATCCTTCGTACCAAGGCCCAATTGTCCATACCTGTTCTCACCTTGTCCCCAAAGCGTTCCATCCTCATCAATCTCATAGGAAGTCAGGATCGTACCATCTTTCTTTTGATAAAACTCTTCGACGTGAATGCCTTCCTCATCCCATGCCGTTTTTCCGCCATGATTCTCGATTACAAGATTATCGGTTGCCGGACCCTGCTCATCGCTTTCTTGCGTGTTATTATCATTCGTAGGATCTGTTTGTACAAGACTCTCCACTTCAGTAGTGTTTTCTAGCTCCTCTTGGTTCTTTTTCGGATTCGTCATGAAAAAGACGCAAAAAGACGCAACAGCGAGCACGCCTAACACAATTGCCCAGAAGGAGGGCTTCTTGTAATTTAAGATTGCGTCAATGCGGGACTTTGTTCCGTTCTCTCCAAATGTCACCGTTCCGATCGGCGAATTCTTTTTGCCACTGCTCATGTTCAAAAGAGCCTGACAATACCTCGCCCTTTCTTCGTCGTCTAGATGATGCGTTGCCTTTTCATCGCACGCCATCTCCACGTCGCGGCAAAACAGTATGTATGAAACCCAGCAAAGCGGATGAAACCAATAGATACAGAGAATCAAATAGCCCAATGGCTTCCACAAATAGTCTCCACGCTTCACATGTGCTAGTTCATGACATAGAACGATCTCGCGATTCGCTTCGGCTAGGTCGTCAGGCAGATAAATCGACGGCCGCAATAAACCAAAAACAAAAGGTTCTGCGATGGAACTGCATGTAAAAACCTTTACCCCTTCGTAATCATCATAATATTCTGCATAACTAACTTTACAGCCTAGCTTCACATAGCCTAACAAGCCATAGAGCATGCTGAAAAGCATCCCAATAAACCAGATGCAACAGCCTACAACCTGTAAAACTCCCATAAGGTTTTTATGAAGTGCTTCCTTGGCGGATGCATCTTCCAGTGCTACCTCCACCGTTTCGGTTGTCATTTCTTGTGTTTGTTCACTACGTTCCAAGTTCTCCTCATCAGAAACTTGCGTCACCGTATCACTTATGTTTTCGCCATCTTCGGCGTTCTTCTGTGTAGCATTCGTTTCTTGACCCAGAGGGTTAAAATCGGTGACGTATCCATTTCCGCTCTGCGTCATCAATGCCGATTCTGGGCTGCCCTTCTGCGCCGCAACTGCCTCTTGTTGCGAATTCACCATAGACACATCCGAAGCCACAGTCTCTTCCTGCGCCGCATTTCCAACTCTCCATGCCGGAATGACGCTCCATCTGCTTTCAAGCGCAACTGGAAAAATTAATCGAATGGCCACCAATCCCCAAAGTGCACAGACCATCCACTTGGGCACGCGCTTCAAAAAAGGACGCAAAAGGATTACTGCCAGCATCAGAAAGCTCGCAGCGATGCCCATATTGATCACTTGATAAAACAATGCTTGCAATTGCATCATTTCTTCTTTGCCCTCCGATAGGAATCGATCATCTCCTGAATCTCATCTGCCTCTTTTTTCGTCAGTTTCTTTCCCGAGCAAAAGGCAGCAATAAAAGCAGGAAGGGAACCGCTGAAGGTCTCTTCCACGAACTGCCTGCTCTTTTTTGCATAAAACTCATCTCTGCTAACAACTGACGTCACAACGCCATCTTCATTCTGCAATATTCCTTTTTCGCAGAGCTTCTTGAGCACCGTGTAGGTCGTCGACTTTTTCCAGTCAAACTCCTGCTCACACAGCTTTACAAGCTCTCCCGAGCCAATCGGTTCCTTGTCCCATATCAGTTCAACAAATCTTGCTTGTATATCTCCCAATTCCAGATTCATGATATTCCTCCATGTGGTCTATCCTATATAGACCTCCTATCGAAAGTCTATCACATATAGACCAACATGTCAATAAACCATAGCTCAAAAAAGGCAATCAAAAAAGCAACCGCCCCATCCAAGGTTGCTGCTTCTTTGATTAACAAAATTAACTTGGGCGAACCGTTTTCTTGATTACGCCGAGCGTCTGTTACCATCAGGCGCTCTTTCTATGTTCAATATTCCACGCAATTCCAGGTGCGTCAACATGAATTTCTTGAGCCTCATTCCTGTTCTATTTTTATTGCGTTCTTCAGTATTTCTTCTATCTCCGCCACCATATTTTTGCCCTATAGTATGCGTTCAGTTTACTTCTCCTGCAAATACAATGTCGCCCTTTTCTGAATGATGTCAATTACCTCATCCAGGGTCTTGTCCCCAGAGAAGTAGGTTCTCGCCTCCGCATAAACAATTCTGTATAAGGGTGCGTTGTCATCCGGAAGCGGTTCAAGGTACTGCAGTAAAATCTCAAGCGTCTCCCTGTCCTCCTCCGTCATAGCCGGCTCTCCGCCGTTGACGTTTTCCCGTCCCGCAAGGGCTATCCCAACCTTCTCTTCCATCCTCTTTCGATCGGCGCATAGTTCAAGCTTATCAAATTCATCTTCCTTGTAAAGATACCATTCGATAAACTTCAACGCCTCTTCCTTTTTGTTGGAGGTGGACGTTATGGCAAAGGAATTATCTCCGCTCATCGTGATCCTGTGAACAGGGGTACCGTACTTACTAGGAAATCCGACAAAATTTGCCGCATCTCCGAAATCCCTTCGTATGTTTTTTAAGTCCCCAAGTCTAAAGATTGCTTCGTACTTGGCCAAGATTTTCCCTTCCCGAAAGGTGCTACTTTCGTCGGGATCTGCATACTCATATTGCCGTGACGACCATGCGCTGTAAGTACCCACGTATTCCAGAAAGGCCTTAAATTCTTCCGAGTCAAAATGGCACTTGTTCTGCTCCTCGTCAACAAAGGCGTCAACGCTTTCCCTAAGAATATAAAACAAATACATCTCCGGGGTGGTATCCTGAAGTAAGGAATTTGTCTCGTAGGCCTTGCAGCAATCCAGCATCTGCGAATACGTCCAACCGCCACTTCCACCAAATACGTTTTGGGAAGTGACTAAGGTACTGATGGCAAAGGTTTTAGGGATTACAGCGAGGACGCCTTCCTTTCTGCCGCAATCCAACACCTTTTCATAATAATCCTCCAGATGAACCTTTTCACTCTTTTCCGCAAAGGGGGTTAAGTCTTCCACATAGCCTTGGCTCACCAAGGCATCCAAACGGCTTGTTATGTTTTGGAGAAGAATGAGATCCGGCGGATTATCACCGGCAATCGCAACGGACAACTGCGCCATGGCCTTGTCAACTTCCATAAGCTTTGCATCTCCAAAAGGAACTATGGTTACGGGCACATCCGGGTTGCCTTCATTATATTCATCCGCCAATACTTCGATCCATGATTTTTGCGGTCCACCAACCCCCACACAGACTACGGCCAGCTTTAACATCCCGTCCGATGCCGTACTTCCGTTATTTCTTGTTTCGGTAATTTCGTTATTTCCTGTTTTGGTGCTTGTAAGATCCTTTGTTTCCCCTACGCCTGTTATATTTTTTGCCTGACAGCCCGCAAGACAAAAAAGCATGATCACAGTCATTACAATCCATATTTTTATGTGATCTTTCCGTTTTCCTTTTGCATGTATGCATTGCCGCATGTCATCTCCCTCCCAATAGTTGAAAGCGAATTATTTCCAAAACTCCACCCCGTTTACTTCTACCCCTGCATATTCATCTGGATTAATGAATTCACCGAAAACAAAGCATGCCCAATCCTTATCCCTCGAAGCATGTACTCTGTCGCTGATCTCATATCTCACTCTTTCTCCTGAATCCTTTATGAATGTAACATCACATAATCCTGGAATCACGGCTGGATCATCGGAATATAACTCGAAGGCAGACATAAATATCTGCCGTCCGTCTGCGTCATACAGGGTATTACAGGTTACGTTAGGCGCAAAATTAACAATAAATTCAATTCCTTCAAGATAATTGATACCGTCCGCACGGTCATCAGTGAACCGGGCCACAACTATGGGATTCTGAGCAAGTATGGGATCCCGCCTTATAAAATACGTCCATTCGTCGCCTGAGCGTCTGTCACACTCAAACATTTCAAGTTTAATGTCTTTCCTAAGATCAATGCCTCTGCAATTTACGATGGATGCAAATCTCATATCATCGCGGTCCTTAACTTCTTCCAAGTATTCATAAGCGTAACTTGTCTCTATGACCGGAAGGTCAATGTCTGGGTTCGTTAAATGATGATATGGCCCACCGTTTCCATCCGCATACTTGACGCAAAATGACGGCAGATAAATTCCAAATTCGTTTTGATTAAAACGGGTTTGGCCGTTTTCGCTGATCGCCTCACTTGTGATGATTATCATTGCGTTATGACCATCGGAAAAAAGCGAATCCAGGGTCAAACGATAATCATCGTTTTCTGACATGAGATTTTTGATCACGTTAGGATTTTTCAGTGATACCACGTCTGTTCCAGAAATATAATGCTCTACATTATCGCGATGAAGAAAATGACGGATCGCAACTGCACCTACTGGAACGACAAATGCCAGAATGGCTACTGCAATGATGATCAGTCCGTAAGGATTTCTTATCATGCCAAATTTCTTATACGGTTCTTCGGATTCAGACAAGTATTTGTCATCAATCCCGTTGATCGCCTGGATCAGATCTGTTTCGTTCATTTCGTCGCTCCTTTCTTTTCGATATATTTCCTCAATTTCTCACGCGTGCGGTGAAGGGTTGTTTTCACTTTGCTTTCTGAAAAGCCATATCTTTCAGAGATTTCGGAAATGCTTTCTCCGAACCAGTAATGTCTTACGAAGATTATTCTTTTCTCCTTGGAAAGCGTTCCCAAAAAATCATTCATCAACGTCTTCAAAGTTTCCTCCGGCACCTCCGTATCGCCACTTGAAGCCGGGATGCATTCCTCCATCTCACGTGTCAGTTCCACAACCAAACAATCCCTTTTTTCCGCTTTGTTTCGTCGGATAATGTCAACAGCAGTACAACGGCATATCCTAGCCAAGAACGGAAACAAATGCTCCGGTTTGTTCGGCGGGATGGCATTCCACGCTTTCAAAAACGTGTCATTCACACATTCCTCCGCGTCACGGCTGTCCAAGAGCAAGGAGGATGCCAGTCGGTGAAGCCTTGCACTATATTTTTGTGCACAATAAGTGGAAGCCTTCTCTTCGCGCGCCAGATACAGCTCCACTATTTCCTTGTCTGTTATGATGTTGTTCATCAAAGTTCTCCTTTAGGCCTGAAAGATTACCTTGTTCACCCTTAATGTCGTAAAATGGTTCAAAAAGGTTACGCTCTTTGGTGTCCATCTGAAATATAGTTGCCGCAAAAATTAAGGCATTCTCCATTTTGGGTAAAAAATAACATAGACGTGCGAAAATATACATGCTATAATTATATCATATATATGAGGAAGGGGGTAGAAAATGCGATTTGAGTGGGACGAAAACAAAAATCAAATAAACCAAGAAAAACACAATGTATCATTTGAAGAAGCTCAAACGGTCTTCTATGACGACGAGGCCTTGCTGATCACTGACCCAGATCATTCCGAGGATGAAGAACGGTTTTTACTCTTAGGTTTTAGTTCCGTGGCCAATATGCTTGTTGTAGTGCACTGTTACCGCGCCAATGATTCCGTTATTAGGATCATTTCCGCAAGAAAAGCAACGAAATCCGAAAGAAAGCAATATGACGATCGCGCAGAAAGGTGGTAATGTTATGAGAGAAGAATATGATTTTTCGGGTGCAGTTAAAAATCCTTACGCTAAGGAATTAAAAAAACAAATATCAATTAATCTATCCGTAAATGTCATTGATTATTTTCGAAAAGAGTCAGAGACAACCGGCATCCCTTATCAGACCTTGATAAACCTTTACCTAACGGATTGCGTAAACAAAAATATGAAACTTACATGGACAACGCCAGAACTCACAAATAAGTAACGATTCACCTAATAAACAACACCCTCTTGGTACATATCAGCACCGAGAGGGTGTTTAACCGTGCGGAATTTTTGGGTATTTGGAGTTTCATTTACAAAAATATCATGTATTTTGTTTTACGTTAGTTCTTTTGTTTTCTCTCCACGTACGAAAGGATGACGTCTGCGGCGCCTTCCACGCCGATCTGGCTGGAGTTCAGGCACAGGTCGTAGTTCCTCGAATCGCCCCATTTCCCTTCGCAGTAATAGTTGTGATAGGCTTTACGCGTGCTATCCTTCTTCTTCATGAGCTTCTTCGCTTCCTCGGCGGAGAGCTTGTACTTTTCCATGACGCGCTTGCACTTTGTATCTTTATTACCAGAGATAAAGGCAGAGGTAAGGCAAGGGAAATCCTTCAGGACATGCTCCGCGCAGCGTCCCACGATCACGAAGGATTCGCCGCCTTCCGCCATCTTCCTTAGGTAATCGAACTGCATCTTCGCGAGGTGCTCTTCCATGGCGTTGGTATAGCCCGCAACCGTCCTCGAAAGGAAGGGAACCTTGGGCCTTTCATCATATTTTTTCAGCTCCTCGTATGGGATCTTTTTCTCCGAAGAGAGATCGTACAAGAGCTTGTCATCGATCAAAAAGATCTGCAGTCTGTTCGCGATGAGCTCTGCGATCTCATGACCGCCGCTGCCAAACTCGCGCCCGATTGCTATGATCACTTGTCCCTCCATGTTGTTTTACCCCCGACTGTTTATAGATATCTTAGGAAAATGCAAAGCATGCTGATCAGCATCGTGATGATCGTAACGGGCAGCATGGTCTTACAATACCTGCCCCAGCCGATCATGTGACCATTCTGCGCCGCGATGGAGACGCCAACGACGTTCGCCGATGCACCGATGGGCGTTGCCGAACCGCCGATATCCGTGCTGCAAGCCAGCGTCCAAGAGAGCACGGAGAGGTCCATGCCCGTGGTTGCCGCCAAGGACTGGATCACGGGGATCATGGTCGCGGCGAACGGGATGTTGTCCACAAATGCGCTGGCGATGGCGGATACCCAAAGGATTACGGCCACCATCACGTACGAATGATTGCCGCAGATCTGGTGAATGAAATCTGCGATGATATTTAAGACGCCTGTCTGCTCAAGGCCGCCAACAACGACAAAGAGGCCGACAAAGAACAGCAGCGTTTTATAGTCCACTTTTTTAAGGAGCATCGGCGCTGCCTTCAGGGAAGTTAAGAGCGTTAGCGCCGCGATAAAGGTGCCGATGGTTGCAACGGTGAGGCCCGTCATGGCGTGCGTTACGAGAAGCACGACTGCGCAGCCAAAGATCACGCAGCTGATGGCGAAATCCTTTTTGTTCTGGATCGCGGAGGAGGGCTCCGGATAGGTCGAAGCGTTCACCTCCGCCCCCTTCGTCAGCTCCTTGCGGAAGCGGAAAAAGAAGTAGGCAATGACGAAAACAAGCGAAATTCCCGCAATCGCACCGGTGTTTTGCAAGAACTCGCCGAAGGTATATCCGAGGGACGTACCGATGATGATGTTAGGCGGATCACCGCACATGGTAGCCGAGCCGCCGAGGTTCGCGCAGAAAATCTCCGCAAGGATCATGGGCACGGGCGAGAAGTGCAGCACTTCCGCCAACTCTACGGTCACGGCAGCGAGGAACAGGATCACGGTGATGCTGTCGATGAACATGGCGAGCACAAAGGAGGTCACCATGAAGACCAAAAACAGCGGTAGCGCCTTATAGCGCACGGCCTTCGCCATGGTCAGGCAAAGCCAGCGGAAGAACCCGGCGCGGCCCATGCCCTCCACCATGATCATCATGCCGAGGATAAAGACGATCGTCGCCCAGTTGATGCCGACAGAGCTCCCGGCACCTTCCGTCTTCGCATACCAAAAGGATGGTGTCACAAATTCCTTGAAATTCAGCGTATTCCAAATGGCCTCGGGGCTCTTCATGCAGATCCCAAGGACGATCACCAGCATCAAAAAACCTGCTGCCAGCGATACGATGTGTCTCTCAATCTTCTCAGATATGATCACACCAAACATTATAACAAAAATCGCGATAGAAATCACCTGTTGCGTCATACTTTTTTCTCCCATGAACAAAGGGCGTGCTTAACGCACGCCCTCGTTGCTTGAGATAACGATACAACTTTCATCCCGCTTCGGCAATCCGCGAAATCACCAAAGATATGCGGTTTTTAAGGCCGCTCCGTAGCATCTTTGCTAAACAGAATCGGCTTCATGTTCAATGATCTCCTCCGTGTACTTCCGCGCCATGTCATGTCGTTTCTTTCGGTCTTCCACGGAATCAAAAATGATCGAGAAATCATAATCCTCCGGATAAAGCTCCTCCGCCTTTACGTGAAGCTTTACGCGCTTATGATTGATCCAGATCTTGCGGTCCGCGATCTGCACGCGGAGCACACCCTTGTCGTTCACGGGTTCGCAGACGATGCCGATCTTCTTGTCGGGATAAACCATGACACTGTCGCCGATCTGGAATTTGCTGCCCAGCGTCTTATCGATATGAGACTTCTTCTCCTTCGCGATCCGTCCTCCTGAGGTCTTTCGCAGCTCCTCCTTGTTATGAAACTGGAATTCCTGCGCCGCATCTGGCCCATAGGCCGCCTCCGCTGCCGTCTTTAGCATGTGCTCCGGCATTCCAAGGCGATCCGCGATGTAGAATGCGCAGCTCTCTCCCGCCTCACCGATCACCATCTGATAGGTCGGCAGAAGTGTTTCGCGATCGAAGGTCATGCGCGCATTGACCACATGTTCCGTCCGCGAAGCGTAGTCCTTGATCTCTGGGTAGTGCGTCGTCACGAGGAAGTTCGCGCCGCTCTTTCGCAGCTCCTCGAGGATTGCGACGGCGATGCCCATGCCCTCGGCCGGGTCCGTTCCGGAGCCCAGCTCGTCCATGATGACGAGGCTGTCCTGGTTCACCTGCTTTAGGATTTCCAAAACGTTTTTGACGTGCGCCGAGAAGGTGGACAGGTTCTCCGAAAGGTTCTGCCCGTCGCCAATGTCGCAAAGGTAGGCGCTGTTCATGCAAAGGTCTGCCTCTCTGCAGGTCACGTGCAGGCCGCACTGCGCCATGTAACTGTTTAGCATGACGGTCTTGATCGCCACGGTCTTTCCGCCCGTGTTCGGGCCCGTAATGACAATGCCGCGAATGTCGTCCTCGCCCAGCGTAAAGTTCAGCGGTACGTTTACCGCCTTGTCCATCAAGGGGTGCCGCGCGTCTTTTAGTACAATGCGGCGCTCTAAATTGATCTTCGGCTCCGTTCCTTCTAAATCGATGCTCAGCTTCCCCTTCGAAAAAATGAAGTCGAGTTTCTCGATCATCTTCGTGTTTTCCGCCATAAACGGGATCGCGTCGGATACCATGGCGGTCAGCGTGTACAGGATCTTATGGACCTCGTCGTCCTCGTCAATGCGAAGAAGCGAGAGCTCCTCGTAGAGCTTTGCGATGCCTGCGGGCTCGATAAAGAAGGTACTGCCCGTCGAGGACTTATCGATGACGCTCCCCGGAATTCGGAACTTGTATTCCTTCTTCACGGGAACGCAAACGCGGCCGTTTCTCGTGACGTAATAGGTGTCCGCCATGCATTCCTTGTTTCCGCGGATGATCTGCTCTGCCTTTTGCTTCATGGCCTCCTCCGCGCGCTGGATCTGCATGCGAATGTCGTAAAGGTTTCGCGTTGCATGGTCATCCACCGCTTCATTTCGGATCTGCCTGCAGATCTCCTCCCGCAGTTCCTTTTGCTCATCGAGATTCTCATCGTAGTAGGCGAGCGGGTTACCAAATTGCTTTCCGTGCGCGAGATAGGTTTTTAGGCGCTCCACAACGACGAGCACCTTTTCCACGCGCTCTAGCTGGTAGGGCGTCAGGCAATCCCCGCGTTCCGCGAAGGTTAGGATCTCCTGAATCTCCGTCACGTTCTGCAGCGGCGGAGCGCCCAGCTTTTTAATCATCTCCCGGGCGTTGGTCGTGTCCCGAAGTTCCTTACGGAGCTGAAGCTCCTTTAGGATCACGCCAGTATTCGCGATTTTTTCTTTTGCATATGCCGTGATCGCAAGCTGCGACCACTGTTCCTTGATCTTGTCAAATTCTATCTGTATTTCCGTATTCATTTCAATTTCCTTATAGGTTCAGCCGCGCCAACGAGTGCACCTATCATAACCATTGCTAAAACAAAACCCATGATATCTCACGGCATAGATATCATGGGTTACTCTTTCACATATATGAAATGAGGACATAAGAATAGGGATTTCTCGTTCTCCTATCCTGTGATCCACAATATTAAGCGTAATGAAACAAAAGCTAACGACATCCGCCATTAACCTCTGCCTTGCCATATGCGATTTGCAATGGTTATTTCACCACACTTAACATAAAATACCTCGTAAAATGAATTTAGTTCATTATGACGCAGTTTCTGCGTTTTGTCAAGAGAGCCTAGTGATCCACCTGCGCCAGGATCGCTTCCACGCGGCGGATGGCTTCCTTGACGCGGGAGCGCAGGCCGGCGATCCTGGTTTGCGCATAAATGTCGGGGCCAATGCCGTCGAGACCGATGTCCAGGCCCATGCCAAGGGGGCCGAGATGCATGTACTTCTGATTCACGTAATCCGTGGTATCATTTTTGTTGCGCAGCTGTTGAAGCCAAAACATGGCTTCCCTCAGATTCTTCTTGGCGCTTTCCACCTTGAGGTGCTTCACGGTGGAGACGATGTACACGCCACCGACGATGTCGATCACGCCCCATCGGAACGCGCTGTCGAGGTCCGCCTTCGCCGCCTTTAGGTAAAACAGGGCCTTCTTCGTCGTATCTAGCACCTTTCTTTTTTCTATTTCCGCATTTCGCTCATTGGCGAGCTTCACGCGCATGTTTCTCTTGCTGCCCAAAGTACTGCTTCCTCGCTTTCTCTTGTAGCATGTTCATCGTAACATAAAGTTACATTCCTCGCAAGGATTTTCCATAGTACAAGAGAGCCCTCGTTACAAGGGCCGTGAGGCTTAGGAATTGTAAGATTATAGTTTCTCAAGACAGAATAAATCTTAAGGAGGCCTCTTTTTATTTCATCTTCGTTTAGAAAAGTAGACGAACTCTTTATCACGTCTTACTTCCGCGTACCCCATTTTCGCATAAAATGCGTTGGTCCTAGCGTTCCAAATCGGCGTATCAAGCGTAAACTCCTGCACTGACGGATATATGGCTTCGATTTCACGCATCATGAATTCTCCATAGCCTTTTCGGTGGTTCTCTGGGCTGATAAAGATCCTGCTGACATTCAGTTTATCATGATCCTCAAAAAGAATCGCACCGCCAATGATCAAACCGTTATCCACCAGTTTGAACAAATGATTTGATCTCGCCATCTTCGCATGAAAAGGCACGGACATATATCCCGGCGGTCCCGTTTTTTCCTTGGAGCCAACCTCCACGTCGCTGTGGAAAGCCCGCCTCGAAATCCCAGTGATCGTTAAGGCATCCGCCGTAGATGCCCGTAAGAATTCTAGTACCATGGCAACACTCCTGCACTCCGTTAATTGAAAGAAGAAAACGCATCTGCCTTTGTAACGCTTGCCACGTGAATGTAAATATCCATATAGGTCACGCCGTTCTTCTCATACTCTCGTTCAAAGCAACCGATGATGTTTTCCTGCCCTTTTTCTTTAAAATTATTGGCTTGCAAATAATCCATGATCAGCTTGTATGCGTTGGGGATCCTTTCAAAAGGCTGGATAAAGGGCTCCTTGATGGTGACCGTCGCATACTCTGCCTCTATATTCTGAGAAATACATGCGCCGTCATCCTCCGCCGCGAAGTCGTCCGGAAGCACGCAAGCTGCAACATATCCATGCATGCCAAAGCGCGTCTGCTGTTCCTGAGAAACAAATGGAAAATCCCATCCAATGAACTTTACTTGATCTGAATTTTGTAGACCTTTGGCTTCCGCCCAGCGCTGCATATAGCCAAGCGCATCACTCTCCGGTTCCCTTGAAATGATCGCATAACTGGCATACCGAAATGCCGGAACTTTCTTCACCTGAACCTCTGAATAAATATCCTCTTGCCTTGATAAGTTTTCCTTCACAAGGGCATCCAGATTGCATGCAAAGAACTCGCTCATGTCAACCAGCTTCGACAGCTCCGGAGTGATTTCATCCGATTCCCATCTGGAAACCGTTTGTCTGGTAACGTTCATTCGCTCTGCAAATCGCTCCTGCGTGATCTTCTTTTGTTTGCGTAAAAAGCTGATGTTTTGTCCTAAGCTCATATGTTCCCTCCAAAATCATTTTCTTCGTCCGATCGGTTGATTTTATTATACAGCGTAAGACGCTACAAATACACCAACTTACCAACGCAATTTGAAGTAAATTGTTACGCCACGCGTTACGTTTTCGTCGCCGTAAAACAACAATTGACATCCGCCCTCTCATCATGTAATGTTAAAAGTGGAGCGAACGTTAGTTGCTCCCTGAGTTCATGACGGGCCGAAAGGTCGGGGACGACACCCATAGAAAAAAACAGAGGAGTTCATGAAGAACCTGATGCAAGGGGGATGATACCCATAGAAAAAAACATTATTGTATCAGACGTAAACGGTAGACGCATAGGAGCCACCTACCCGAAGAGGGCTGCGGGGCTCGTCAAAAACGGTCGAGCTGAGAAGATCAGCGACCATGAAATACGTCTGAAGATCACTCAGCCTCTGGCCGTATCCATAAATACGGAGGAAGAAAAAATGAGTAAGGTGATCAATTTTAACGCAAGAGATTTTGCATTTGATGCTTCTTGCGAATCGAACGTTGGATTTAGAGGTTTTGTCACGACGGCACTTGGCAATGAAGAGGTTTGGGAGATTGGCAGCTGGAACTGGGATTGGACGCAGATCTGTGCCAACATTGGCGGCCTCGAGAAGAACATGGATTACGTGTTCCGCTTCGCCATGACCCTCGGTCATAATGATGACAACCGCGAAGAATCGCTGGTGCACATCCATTACAATGACGGCGACGGAAAACAGGCTTGGGAGGATCGGTTCACGTACTGCATTCGGATGAGCCGCTTTAAGCCCGTCCTCAGCAAGCGCGATCCTGAGGAAGACACGATGATCCGCGTCTTTGAGCTTCCGTTCAACACGGGAGACCATACGGATTATCGGATCGTCATCGTCTCGCAGCATGCGGTTGCAAGGTTCTTTACTGCAAGGGAAAATGCCGCTTACGAGGAGCTCGAGAACTTAAGCTACGCGCAGTGGCGCGAGCAGCGGACGGAATTCCTAAATGCCAGAAAAGCCGAGAGGATGATACCGCATATGCCGCCCCTGGAAGGTTTCGTTCAGGAAGATTACACGCAGGATTCCATTCAGGACATGATCGAATCAGCCGCCCTGGACTCCAAGGAAGAGATCGCCAACATGCTCGAGGAACGCATTGGGGAAGCCATTAACGATTCCATCAGCGAGTTCTTTGGCGAAGGGCTCGAAACCTTTCTGTCGACGCATCCGCTGGTCTTAAAGGATGGTACGGTAGTTTCATCCAAGCCGCAAACGAAGGTGCTTAGCCCCGATAAGAAAAAGCTCTTAAATTGCTACGGTGGCCTGACCGTTGAGGACACGACAAAGTGGAACGGAGTCCTTCCGAAGGGCTGGGGACTACGCATACAGACAAGGATTTCCTGCTGGGAACTACTGTATGTCTACGAGACGGAGGCGCAGGCCACGGAAGCCCTGGTCAAGGTACAACAGGCCATTGAGGCTGGAGAACCCTTGATCGCACTCTAATTCAACAATCACTCGGCCAAACAAAGGCCGTGCACTGGAGATCAGTGCACGGCCTTTTCTTTTACATTACTCCAACTCGGTCAGAAGGCTCGCCACTATTTTACGTTATTCCCGATAGGATAGTTCTTCAAAGATTCCTATTTTCTGATTCGTATTACGGGTCTGATGCCGCCGAGGGCATTCTTTGATGCCGAAGTTTCCGTTAAGCTTAGAACCGTGTGACCTAAGGGAGCGTGGGGACCATACTCGGGAGAAGAACTTCGAAGCCACCAACACGTGCTTCCCTTGCAAATACTAAAATCCACTTCAAACCATCTTTCCAACGTTCCGTATTCTCCCTGATCAACCGACACTCCCGCCTGCAAAGCTGCCTCCGTAGGTTTCGCCAATAGCCAGGGTTCCGTATGTAATCTCCCCAAAAATCTTTCAAAATACGTTTTCTTTTTCTTTTGATTATTTCCAACGCTGGCAGTGCAATCCGCGTTCGGATCAATGGCAAAATAATTGTAATACTCCTTCTTTGATAGGAGCCATACCTTATCCTGCGTGTCTTCTCCATATTCATTTTTCAGCAAAACAGGCTCAATGCTCGCCTGTTCCTTTGCGGAAAAGGCATTTTTGTAAAAGCTCTCCTGCAGCCATCCGCGCAGTTCGCAGTCTGCCCAAGAAACCGGCTCGTCCAGATTTGAGTCAAACCGATGACCGTCAAGTACTTCCCTGGAAAGGAGCGTCAACATATCGCCGTCCTGATCCAGCACAAACCAAGCGATTTCTTCTTTGCCATTCGCGAGATTCCCGTCCTGTTCATAGCTTCCAAATAGCACCACGTCACCGACCCTTGCATATTCAATGGTCGTCTCTCTTCCATTCTTTGCCGCCTCCGAAAATGCCTTTTCCTCATAAATCTCCGGCTCCTTGGACTGGTCATTCGGAAGACTCGGCCAATCCTTCCTCTTTCCGATTTCGATCTCGTCACGGATGCGTCTAAAGCTGTATTCGGCACGCTTTTGGAAATCAATGACCTCCAGAAAATCCTCTTCCGTCAACACCCTGTCAGGGAAATAGAAACAACTGTTATAGCGGCACAGCATGATCTCAGATCCGTCAAAATCAGACGGCATTTCAATCACGGGAAGTGGAGTCGTCCTCTCCGGAATCCTGTTCTTTTCAAGATATTCATCCATCATCCTAAGATAGAGCTTTTTTTCTTCTTCGGTCAGAACCACATCGCCCTTTAAATCACTCTTACCTGCGCGACTGAAACTACCATTCATTTCCACGGCACCCATCCAGTAGGCAAGATAATAGAAATCCACTTCCTCGTCCGTCATGGATTCCATGCGCTGCTCCCAGGGATTTTCCTCCGCGTAAAGTGCCCGACGGTTTTCATAGCTAATATAGGCAATCTTCTCCTCATACTCAATGATCTCTAAGATCTCCTCATCGGTAAGCGTCCTTTCCGGAAGCCATAAGACATCCTCTTTTCCGTCTTCCTCATCGATCAGACAGACTTCGTCCTTAGAATATTCCTCGCCTAGCCGCACGATCTTAAGGGCACCCTCTGGAAAGATCTCGTCGTTTTTGTATGCCACTTGAAGCTTATTCTTACGAGCCAATTCCTCGGCGGACCAGGCCCTTGAAGGTTCATAAACCAGATTCCCTCCTGATTGCGTCAGCTCACGGATCTGCTCCTTTTCCTTCTGATCCATGTTTTTCATTCTCTCATATCGACCCAAGATCAGATTCACCGCATATGCTGTGCCGCCAAGTGCCAGCATGCAGGCAAGCACGAAACAAGCTACCTTTAGCAGTCCCTTACCGTTCCTTCTGATTACTGCCTGATACTTCTCATTAGCTTCATTATGATCATCCCTTGCATTCTGCGCCCTTACCTGCTCGTAAATTTGATCATATGCTTCCTGAACACGCATTTTTGCGATTTCCGGCAGTTCGCCTTCTTCCGCGAAAATTCTTTTTATCATCAACTCACTTCTCTCCATCGTTTAGGCCTCCTCATAATACTTTCTAAGCTGCTCTCTAGCCCTTGATAGCCTAGTTCGAACCGCCGCATCTGACATTCCCAAAAGTCTGGCGATTTCCTTCGTTCGGAAGCCCTGCGCGTAATATAAAACCACTACTAGCCGATATTCTTCGCTTAGAACGGCTAGTGCCTCCTTCCACTCCAGGTCACTTTCCTCCTTGTCGGCAGGGATCTCGGGAATCTCGTCCATGTAAGTAACGCCCTTTCGCCCTCTCATCAGGTTATAGCACTCATTGATGAGAATCTTTGTTACCCAAGTTTTAAAATATCGATCTTCCTTTAGCGTCGCCATTTTCTCCCAACATGTCAAGATCGTCTCCTGCATGGCGTCAGCGGCATCCTCATCACTCATCAAAATGGCTTTAGCAGTCTTATAAAGATGTGGTGCGTAAGCGTTCATCAAAGCCGTAAAGGCGTCTGGATCTTTCCCCTTTGCCTTATGAACCAGCCGTTCCAATTCCTTGTCCATTTCGTCTCACCTTATTTTCCTGTGTGCACCTCAGGATTTAACCTTTCAACCAATAGACGCATCTATCCTTCAAAACGTTACAAACAAAAAGAAGAGCCTACTAGACTCTTAGATAAATCTATTGCATTACAAACTAGCATTTTGATGATACCATATCTCTTTTCTCATCCCCTCATCCGCACTAATAAAACTCAAATTCATACAGTAACGAATTAGTATAAGCAAAAGGACCGTGCCTTTCGCCACGGTCCACAAGATCAAAGCCAATTCTAAATTTCTATTTTACTGGTCGATATCTATAAAATTTTAGCCATTACCAACCTGCATAATACAAACATATTATTCAGCAATTCCTAATTTTCAAACAAATTTTCCAGTCCAAGCAATATTGCTCCGTCTTCCGCTGCATGCCTTATTACGGAGTCTTCATACCCTGACTTGCTGACAAAATACATGTACTTCTCCTCAATGTGCGGAAAAGCCAACATCGCATCCTTTAGATCTTCGTACTCTTTGTGAGGCATTTTCGAATTTCTGAACTTGCATTCCACGAACATGCCCTTTTTCCCCGTTTTGTCTATCATAAGAATGTCAACGTCATCCTCAGCCTTAATGCAAGGATTGTTCCCCCACCACTTTCCAATCTTATAAGGAACAAAAGGCAATTTCCCTTGTTTTGCCTGACGAATAAAATACTCCTTGCATATTCCCTCAAACGCTTCTCCCATGTAATCAGAGATTCCGCTCATGATTTCTTCCGATGCTGCGCTGGCACCTAGCATTTCGTAATATGCATTATTCGTAAACTCATATCGAAACCAAAAACGAAAAAAGTTGTCCGTTAACCTATAGATACCCTTGCGACTGCTCGCATCTTCCCCACACGGAACAATCTTTTCAACAAGTCGCATTGTCTGAAGAACCACAAGATACTTTGACACCTTGCTTTTTTCTTCATGCAGATAATCAGATATTTCCGATACCTTATTTCGCCCGTTGGCTATCGCACTCAAAATGCTGTTATACACATTCGGCTCCCGAAGCTCCGCCTTCAAGAGATTGGATGGTTCTTCGTTCAGATAAGCACCTTTACGAATGATTGCCTTCGCTATGTTTTTCTCTATCGAATCCTGATCATCAAACGCTTCCAGATACCTGGGCACTCCTCCCAGAATGCCATATGCGATCAGTTTCTGCGTGGAAGAGTATTTCGGAAAAAACAGGCTACTCTCATAATAATCAAAAGGAAGTACCTCCATGCTTGACGTCTGTCTGTCATGAAGCGGACTCTTATTTCCCATGATGTCGGATTCCATAAAACTTACCGATGACCCGCAAAGTATCAAAAAAATATTTTTATTGTTTTTCCACAAGTGATCTATTGCATGCTGCAGGATGGATTTTATAGTTGGATTCTCTTCCGCAATAAACGGAAATTCGTCAATGATCAGCACCGTCCTTTCATCAACTTTCCTGTCCACATATTCAAATGCATCTTTCCAGCCTTCAAATGATGCTATATATGCACCATCAAGTCCCATCTGCACCATTTTTGAAAAGTCTTGGAGATTCAGCGAATCATTTTTCTCCTGTGCAGGGAAAAAAATGGAATTTTTCCCCTTGGCAAATTCCAATAAAAGAGTGGTTTTTCCCACCCTACGCCTGCCATACATGACAAGGTATTCAAACTTGTTGCTTTCATACAGCGAATTCAAGATATTTAACTCGTTTTGTCGTCCAATCATTTTTTGCTTCCTTTATACTCATAAGTAGTCTACTTATGAGTATTTTATCAAGCATATCATAAAAAGTCAATGTGTTACTTCAAAAAACCTTAAAACAAAAAAGGCTCCCGAGGAAGCCCTCGGAAGCCTTGATTTTATTGATTTTTTTATTGATTACTCGATGATGGTAGCAACACGTCCGGAACCAACGGTACGGCCACCCTCACGGATAGCGAAGGTAAGACCCTGCTCCATAGCGATGGGATGGATCAGCTCGATGGTCATCTCAACGTTATCACCAGGCATGCACATCTCGGTACCAGCAGGAAGGTTGCAAACGCCGGTAACGTCGGTGGTTCTGAAGTAGAACTGAGGACGATAGTTGTTGAAGAAAGGAGTATGACGGCCACCCTCGTCCTTGGTCAGTACGTAAACCTGAGCGGTGAACTTCTTGTGGCAGGTTACGCTGCCGGGCTTAGCCAATACCTGGCCACGCTCGATCTCAGTTCTCTGAACGCCACGAAGCAGTGCGCCGATATTATCACCAGCCATTGCCTCATCCAGCATCTTACGGAACATCTCGATACCGGTAACAACGGTCTTCTTGGTCTCTTCCTTGATACCAACGATTTCAACTTCCT
>JAFPRF010000149.1 GCA_017400965.1 Lachnospiraceae bacterium | reverse complement strand
TACGTACCTGCCGACGCGGTAGCCTGCTGCCTTTAGGATCGTCGATACGTAGGCCACGGTAGAGCCCTTGCCGTTGGTTCCGGTCACGTGGATCCACTTCACGGCATTTTGCGGATCGCCAAGGCGCGCGCAGAGCTCCCGAATGCTGTCAAGCCCCGGAACGATCCCTCGCGGCGCGATCTCCTCTAAATATTCCAAAGACTGCTTGTAATTCATGTTCCTCTTCCTTCGTAAATCTCGTTATGCGGAAAGGGAAACGAAGGTCTCCCATCGTTTCCCTTTTTGATCAACTCATGATATCGTCAATGTCGGAAAGTTCGCCCGATCCAATGTCAAGCATGTTCACGGTCCTTCTCTTCAGGCGCGCCTCTTCGGAGGTCTTCAAGATGTAATTCTTGATCTCCTTGGAGTGCTTTACGTGTAAAATGACCAGCTTAGGATGGGTCGTGTCACCGGTGAAGCAAACGATCGTACCCAGTCCAAAGATTCTCTCGAACAGCGTTGCTTCATGCTGTACGTCCTGAATCTTATACATGTAACAGTCATTCTCGATGACCTTCAACAGTCCGGAGCGGATCGTCAGCACGTCATCTTCAATGATGTATTTGGTAAAGGTAAATGGTAATGCAAAAAAGACCCATCTTTTTCTTTCAATATATCCCATGGCATTTTCCTCTCTTTCCGGCCGCACGCGTGCCTTTTCAAGTCATCTGCTCTTATTATACGCAATAGTGGCGACAAGCACAAGTTTTTTACAAAAAAAGTTTCCTCAAATCGGTAAAAATGACATTGCGCCGCTCGGCCAAAAATGATATGATGTCATAAGAATATCGAGTATAAGGAGGGAACCGACGTGACTGCAAAAGAATGTATCATTGGCCGCAGAAGCATCCGCCAGTTTACGAATGAGCCCGTTTCTCACGAGCTTCTGGAGGAGATCATTTCCACCGCTTCCTACGCCCCCAGCTGGAAAAACACCCAGATCACCCGTTACACCGCCGTTGAGGGAGAAACCAAGGCGAAACTGTCGAAGTTAACTTCCATCTTCCCTGGCAACAGCTCCCGTATGGAGAGCGCACCCATGGTCGTTGCCGTGAGCGTTGTCAAAGGTCGTTGCGGTTACGAACGCGGCGGATCCTTCTCCACCATAAAGGGCGACGGATGGCAGATGTTTGACGCAGGCATCGCCAGCGAAGCGTTTTGTCTGGCCGCTTATGAAAAGGGCCTTGGCACCGTAATTCTTGGATTGTTCGACGTAGCGGAGGCAACCGCTTTGTTAGAGATTCCTGAAACGCAGGAACTGGTTGCTCTGATCTGCATTGGCTATCCCGCTGAAAATCCCGACGCACCCAAGCGTAAAACCGTTGCTGATCTGTTAACCTATAAGAGTTGATATTTCGGGTCGAAGATTTTTATCTTCGGCCCTTTCTATGGGGAGAAATTCCCAAGGTAAATATTCCAGGAGAAAAAAGGAGAACAACACATGAGACATCTAATGAACCCACTGGATTTTTCCGTGGAAGAGCTGGACAAGCTCTTTGACCTGGCCAACGACATTGAAAACAATCTGCCGAAGTACGCGCATGCCTGCGACGGAAAGATCCTGGCAACCTGCTTCTATGAGCCCAGCACCAGAACGCGCCTGAGCTTCGAATCCGCCATGACAAGACTGGGCGGACGCGTCATCGGCTTTGCCGACGCAAACTCCTCTTCTGCTGCCAAGGGAGAAAGCGTATCCGATACGATCCGCGTGATCTCCTGCTACGCCGACATCTGCGCCATGCGTCATCCCAAGGAGGGTGCACCCATGGTTGCCAGCGAAAAGTCCGGCATCCCCGTGATCAACGCAGGCGACGGCGGTCACTACCATCCCACCCAGACGCTGACGGACCTCTTAACGATCCGCACGCTAAAGGGTCACCTCGACAACTTCACCATCGGCCTTTGCGGCGACCTGAAATTCGGCCGCACCGTGCACTCCCTGATCAACGCGCTGGTGCGCTACCCCGGAACGCGCTTCGTCTTCATCTCTCCCGAAGAGCTCCGCGTACCCGACTACATCATTGAGATGCTGAAAGAGAAAAACATCCCTTACGAGGAAGTGATCCGCCTGGAGGACGTAATGCCTCAGCTAGATCTTCTCTACATGACCAGAGTCCAGAAGGAGCGTTTCTTCAACGAAGAGGATTACGTAAGATTAAAAGATTTCTACATCCTGGATACGACAAAAATGCAGCTCGCCAAGGAAGACATGCTGGTGCTGCATCCCCTGCCCAGAGTCAATGAGATCTCGGTTGAGGTTGACGACGATCCCAGGGCAGCTTACTTCCGCCAGGCGCAGTACGGCGTGTACGTCCGCATGGCACTGATCCTGACGTTACTTGGTCTTGTAAAGTAGATTTGGGGAGGATGAACATATGTTAAACGTAGGAAAGATTGAAGAAGGATTTGTATTAGACCATATCAAGGCCGGAAAGAGTCTCTCGATTTATGAACACCTGCAGCTGGACAAGCTGGACTGTACCGTTGCCATCATTAAGAACGCCCGCAGCGGCAAGCTCGGCAAGAAGGATATTTTGAAGGTGGAATGTGACATCAACATGCTCGACCTCGACGTGCTCGCCTTTATCGACCACAACATCACGGTGAACGTGATCAAGGCCGGCGAGATTGTGGAAAAGAAGGAGCTCGTTCTTCCTCAGCAGATCAAGAACGTCATCAAGTGCCACAATCCTCGCTGCATCACCTCGATCGAGCAGGAGCTCCCTCACATCTTCGTGCTGGCTGATCCCGCCAAGGAAGTATACCGCTGCAAGTACTGTGAAGAGAAATATCGCGAAAATGCAAAGAAGTTCTAAGGAATTTCTCATAATGTAAAGAATAAGGGGGGCCCAAAATGCCCCCCTTTTATTTGTCTAATTGATCACGCAATTCTTCCACTGCATCGGAATACTCTTGGGAACGGAAAGTCGGATTGGCTTTGAAAATGCGTCGCCATTGTTTTTCCAGACTTTGGATGCTCTCGGTTCTGCGCCGTTGCAATTCTGCCTTCTTCGCGTTAAAGCGCTCTACGTATTTCTCACGCAGCTTCCCAGATTCCCATTCCTGTGCCATGTTGCCAACCTCTTCGAAGAGATCTGCCAAGGCTACGCTGACGTCTTCCTTCTTCTGCGTCAGGGCACTATACACGTTCTCCTTGCGCTGCTTTAGCTCTTCCTTGGCCTCCTTGATCCTAAGCTCCCACTCTTCCGTCGTCAAAGCAACATAGACATCCATGCGCTTTTGCATGCGACCGAGCTCTGCCTTCGCATTCTCCAGCTTGATGAGCAGATCTCGCAGATCCATGGCAGCCTTGAAGCTCAGGGCAAAGTCCGCAAAAATGACGGCAGTCAAAACAAAGGTTACGGCACTCAAAACCTGCGCAGGGATCAGAAAAACGATTGACTCCACGTACCGGTGAACCCACCCAGTCATTAAGATGGTCAGGCCGCCCCAGGCCAGCGTGGACTTTAGGCAAATATGGCCCTGGAAATTGAATTTCTGATTGGAATAATCCCAGTATCGCACTTTGAAAAGCGCCTCCATGGTAACGCCCGTCACGTATTCCAAAACGGTCGCTCCTAAGCAGCCTGCCACGTAAGTCAAAAACAAATTGTTTTGAAATGGCATGGAAACCACCAGCAGCATAATGGCGCCGCTTCCGTACAGAGGCAAAAACGGCCCGTGCATAAAGCCTCGGTTGGTCAGCTTTCTCGTCTTGACGGAGACGTACGTAGACTCAAAGCACCATCCAAAAAAGCAATAGAAATAAAAGAAAAAGACCCATTGCGTCACTGAATATTGATACATCTCTCTTACGGTCAACGGTAGACCGCCACCTCCACGTTGATCTTACCCTTCTTTGTCTCGCCCTTTTCCGCCACAAATACAAACTTTCCAAAGCCGCGGGCGTTGACGACGTCGCCGGCTTTTAGGAGCTTCGAATTATTCTCACAAAGGCGACCCGTTACGTATACCTTCTGTGCCCTGAAAAGGTTTAGGCTCTCATCTCTGGAGAGGTTGTAAACCTTTGCGATAACGGCGTCCGCTCTGGGCGAAACCACTTGAATGATCTCCTTCTTTGGCTCCTCCATGGCGAGCTCTTTCATCTCCTTCACCACCTCACAGGTGACGCTCGTATGCCTTACCTGATGGAGCTGGTCACAGATAAAGTCAGCGATGGATTCAAGGCAAAACAGATAGGCTTCCTTCTCTCCCACGCTGATGTCGCCCATGGTGCTGCGCTCAATCCCCAAGTTCATAAGTGCCCCGAGGAAATCGCGGTGGGACAGGTTATCCGCGAACTTCGCGTTCAAGGGTTTTACGTGAACGCAGACGATCGGAAAGTCTGCCTCATACCCCAAAGTCTCGGGATCACCAAAGCGCAAAATGGCGCGGTCCGCGCCTTCCCTGCCGCCCCAAAAGGTCGGCGCGTAGCTTCTAAGCTCCGGCTCCATCCGCCAGAATATGTCTTGCTCTGCAAGGCCTAAAAAATCCGTAAAGGTAAAGACGTTCTGCCGATAGGATCTTTCCGCCAAATCCTTTAAGCGTTTTTGAAATTGTTGTAAGTCTTTTTCGCTATTGTCTGCCATGTCATCCTCAAAATGTTGAAAAACGCCGCCTTTTGGAAACAAAAAGCGGCGCATAAACTAGTTTCTTTAGCTAAAGCTGATGATCTCGTCCTTGGGAGCCTTGGCCTTCTCGACGTTCACGGCGTGCAGAACGGGTCCCTCGCCGTTATAATCCTTCCAGAACTCTTTGGAAACGGTTGCGGTGATCTTGATCCAATCCCGCTCCTTCAGGGCTGCGGCGCCTGCGAATTCACAGACATAGCCCAGGAACGCCATGTCCTCCGCACAGCAGGTCATTGCCATTCTGCCGGGAACAAAGTAGTTTGCGGGAATTCCCTTGGGCTTTGCCACCATTGCAACAAACTGGATCTTCTTCCCCACGTATCTCTCCAAATGATCCATGGCGTCAAGATAAAAGATGCCATAGCCGTGGTTGTCGAGTACGATGGGATCCGAATTCAGGTCAAAAGGCAGATCCTCTTCGAAGATCTCGTCGATCTCACCGTTCGCATCCTCAAAGATCACGTCCGCCTGTGCGTTCACGGCTTTGATGTTTCTCTTGTAGGAGTTCAGCTGGTCGCGCACGGTATCACAACGGTTAAAGATGATCATCTCGGACTTGCGGATCATCTCAGCCACCAGCGATTTCATGTTGGTGTAATAGGTCGGGAAGGTGCTGCCGTCGATCACCGTGATCTGCTGCTCGACCTTCCAGTGCCAGGGGAGCTTCATGTTCTTGTAGTTCCACATGCCATTGTATTCGATGATGATGCGCTCGGGCTTATGCTTTTTCTCGAGCTCCACGAGGGCGTTTGGATTAAAATCCTCCTCGTTTTCGATCAGCTCCACCACCGTATTGCTGCGACGTAGGAGCGCGGGATCGTACTCCTTCTCACCCTCCTCGCAAAGAAGAAGCAGTGTCTTCCCGCGGATCTGGAAATACGGCTGGCTGAGGGTAAAGCTGATGAATTCCGTCTTACCACTCTCCAAAAAACCATTGATTGCATATACTGGTTTCATGATAGGTTCTCTCCTACTTTACTTACTTGCGAAACAGCTCAGCGAGCTTATCTTCCTTGAGCTCAGCGCCGATCACGCAGATCTTACCGGTCACGTCGGGCTTACCGGTGCGCACGTCTCTCTCTTCGGGAACGTAATCGTAGTAGATCCAAGTGCCATCCTCGGCAGGAACCATGCCCTTTGCACGCAGGATCACGCCGTACTCGCCGCCATCAAGCTTCTCTAAGATGCTCTCGATCTCAGCCTTGGTATACTTGTTGGGCGTCTCGATGCCCCAACTCGTAAATACCTCATCTGCGTGATGATGGTGATGATGGTCATGATCATGATGATGCTCGTGATCATGGTCATGGTCATGACAGCCGCAGGTGCAATCTGGGCCGTGGTCATGATGGTGATGCTCATGCTCCTCATCCTCGTCATGATCGTGATGATGGTGGTGATGCTCGTGCTCGTCCTCATCATCGTCGTCATCATCGTCATCGTGGTGATGATGGTGACCGCAGCAGCACTCCTCATCATCGTCGTCATCGTCATGATGATGGTGATGATGCTCATGCTCCTCGTGTGCCTTCTCTAGCATTTCTGCAAGGAGATCATCGAGCTTATCTGCGCCTTCGATGGTATCAAGTACGGCCTTGCCCTCAAGCTGCGTGAGCGGGGTCGTGATGAT
>JAFPRF010000148.1 GCA_017400965.1 Lachnospiraceae bacterium | reverse complement strand
TGGGACAAGGAGGTAAAAACCATGTTGACGCTGATTCTGTTAATTGTAATGTTTTCGATTTTTGGAGGACTGCTAAAGTTTACGGCAAAGCTCACCTGGAAGGTGGCAAAGTTTTTATTAGTACTTTTGTTTTTGCCTTTGATCCTGGTGGCGATCGTGCTCGGCAGCGTTTTTGTGGCAGCAATTCCGGTGCTTGCGATCATTGGAGTTGTTGCTCTGGCATCTGGTAAAGGTAAGGCAAGAGCTTAAAAGGGAAAGGGTACAAAAGCATGGACTATCAGTTTAGGTTTCCGAAGGATCTGTATTCGGAAGTGCGTATTGAGGAGTATTACAGAATTTGGCTGGCGATCCAGAACGGGAAGGTAGAAAATGACGGAGAATCGGCCGAGGTTGGCGCGATGGTGCGCGTGTTTGACGGAAACATGTGGTATACGGCGACGACGAATTCCTTAGAGGAGATTCAAAGTCAGCTGGATGCATTGGCGGCGATCGCGGCCCCTAATCCGAACATTTATGAGCATCCGATCGTGAAGGAATTCGAGGTCAACAGGGACGCGATCTTGACCTTCGATACGGAACAGGACATTCGCAAGGTGCCGAGAAATCAGTTGAAGGAGATTTTGGACGGCTACGTAGAGAAGTGCATCGATCCTGAGGACAAGGACGTGACCTTCTGGGTGACCAGCATTGGCGGGGAACATGAGAAGCGGCGTCTGATCACCAGTAAGGGGACGGACGTTGCGTGGGATACGCAGTGCTGCAGTTTTTCGATGTTTTACGGCTTTACCGTGGACGGCGTGACCTCCTACGGCGGCTATAACACCGTGAAAATGACCATGCCGGAGCTCCTTGGATTAGAAGAGAAGGTTTTAAATAAAAAGGCACAGTACCTAAACTATGCGAAGAATGCGAAGGACATCGAGCCTGGCGACTACGAGTGCGTGCTCGCGCCCGTGGTGACGGCGATGTTTACCCATGAGAGCTTCGGACATAAGAGCGAAGCGGACTTTATGCTGACAGATAAGACGCTGGCCGAGGAGTGGGTGCTCGGCAAGAAGGTTGGCTCGGAGAAGATCACCATCTGCGATGACGGATCCCTCGTCCACCACGGGTACGTGCCCTATGACGATGAGGGCACCAAGGCTTGTAAGACCTACCTCATGAAGGAAGGCGTTCTCACGGGGCGGCTTCATGACGCAAAGTCAGCCAGCACCATGGGGGAGCAAAAGACCGGAAATGCCCGGGCGCAGGATTACCACAAGCAGCCCATCGTACGCATGACGAATACTTACATGGAAGCCGGAACGGATAAATTGGAAGACATGATCGCGGGCATCAAGGACGGTGTCTACGTAATGGACGTATCGAACGGCACGGGAAATTCAACCTTTGTCATGAACCCGACACTCTGCTTCCGCATCAGGGACGGCAAAGTCTGCGAGCCAATCCGCGTGCACATGCTCACGGGAAGCGTCTTCCAGACGCTCTTTGACGTGGATGCCGTGGGAGATGACTTTGAACTTTTTGATTCCTACAACTGTGGGAAGGGCGGACAGATGGTACGCGTATCCGCGGGAGGCCCGAGCATTCGCGTAAAGAAGCTTTCGATCAGCTAGAGATGGGGGATGGACATATGCATAAGGCAAAAGATACGTGGTCACAGAATAAAAGCACGTTTGTATTTGAGGAGGGGAAGCTCACTTCCTTTAGCAAGGAGAGCAATTTCGAGTCCTCTCATAAGGTATATAAAGACGGGAAGGCCGGCATTCACTATCACATCGGTAAGGTGGATGACGAGGAAGGGTACGCCAAGGCCGAGGAGAATCTCGTTCGTGAACGTCCTTATCCCTTTGAATTAGAGACGGGCACGAGAACCCGCGACAAGAGAGAGCATGTTCTCACGGACAAGGAGCTGCAGGCGACGGCGGAGAGCTGCATGAAATATCTGAACGAGACCTATCCGAAGTTTCGCTGCAAGGTCACCTTTACGGGGACGGAGTTTGAACGCCGCAGCGTCAATGACCTCGGCATGGATTACGGCGTGCAGGATTACGCGGTTGGCGTGAGCGGGACCTTTAAGCACCTCGACAGTAAAAACATCGATGACGGATACTTTGGATTTAACATGCGCGATTTCGATGAGAAGGTCTTCCGCCAGGTGATGGATGATTATCTCGGTCAGTATGAAAACAGGGTAGAGCTCCCCGAGGAGATCATTTTGGACGTGCTCTATTATGGACTTTTGGGGTTCTTTACGAACCATTTAAATGGAGAGGAACTGGCGAGAGGCACCTCCCTCTTTACCGGAAAGATCGGTGAGAAGCTCTTTTCGGAGGATTTTACGCTATTGCATGACGTATCGGACAAGGAGGCTTGGTTTAACCCCTTCTGGGACGGCGACGGATGCGTTCTCGAAAATGATCAGCTAACGCTCGTGGAAAACGGCGTTTTAAAGACCGGTTTTGCGGACAAAAAGACCGCGAAAGAATATAACATCCCGCACACGGGCCCTGCTTACCATAACTTCTCCGACATTCCCGGCGCAGGAGGCTTAAGCCTTAAGATCAAGCGGAGCGAGAAGACCGTAAAGGAGCTCCTGAATGGCAGCCTTTGCGTGATTCCCGTGGACTATACCCCCAGTGGTTATAACGAAAAGGGCGAGTACACCATGGTCATCCAGAATGCACTCCTTTTCGACGGCGAGAAGATCCTCGGCCGCCTACCCGAATTCAAGATCGCAACTACCGCCTATGACCTCTTCGGCAAAGACTTCATCGGCGTCGGCTCCGACCAACCCGTTTATTATGATAAACAATTGCTGGTACGCGTAAATCGCGTATAGCTTTACGTCCGACCAAGCCCCGAGTGAAACCGAAATATTTTCCGAAATTTGGTGACAAATCTCCACAATTGTGTATAATGGAAACATGATGATTTGTGGAGGTACTTGCATGGAAACGGAAAAGAAGATCATGTTATCGGGGATTCAGCCCAGCGGCGACCTGCATTTGGGAAACTATTTGGGAGCTATCAAGAACTGGGCAGACCGCGTAAATGATTTTGACTGCTATTATTTCATGGCAGATTTACATACGATCACGGTGCGTCAGGATCCGAAGGAGCTGCGCCGCCGTTCGTTCGAGATGCTCGCGATCTACATCGCCTGCGGACTCGATCCCGAGAAGAATACGCTGTTTTTACAGTCCCACGTGCCGGCGCACGCGCAGCTCGGCTGGGTGCTCGACTGCTACACCATGTTTGGCGAGCTGAGCCGCATGACGCAGTTTAAGGATAAGTCCGAAAAGCACAAGGACAACATCAATGCGGGCCTGTTCACCTACCCGGCCCTCATGGCGGCAGACATTCTCTTGTATCAGCCGCACTACGTACCGGTGGGTGAGGACCAGAAGCAGCACGTAGAGCTGACCCGTGACCTGGCGATCCGCTTTAACAACCTTTACGGCGACGTATTCCGCGTTCCCGAGCCCTACATCAGTAAGGTAGGCGCGAGAATCTACGGCCTGACAACGCCTGGCTCAAAGATGTCCAAGTCCGAGCCTGACGGCTGCGTATTCCTGATGGATGAGCCGAACGTGATCATGAAGAAGTTTAAGCGTGCCGTAACGGACTCCGACATGGAGAGATGCGTGCACTTCGACAAGGAGAATAAGCCTGGCGTTTCGAACCTCATGAACATCTATGCGACGATCACCGGAAAGACCTACGAGGAGATCGAGAAGGAGTTCGAGGGACAGGGCTACGGCGTGTTCAAGCCTGCCGTTGGCGATGCCGTGGTACAGACGCTCGCACCGATCCGTGAGGAGGCACAGCGCCTGATCGCAGACAAGACCTATCTGGAGAACGTATATCGCGAGGGCGCACAGAAGGCTTCCTACATCGCGAACAAGACGCTTCGCAAGGTGTACAAGAAGGTTGGTTTCTATCAGCTGCCGTAATGAACTTTTTGAATCTAACGCGCTCCGTTACGGGGCGCGTTTTTGACTTTAGGAGAAGCGATGAAAAAGAAAACGGAGTTTTGGCGCTGGATCATAGGGCTGACGGCAGTTACGATCATTATGAATCTGCTCGGCTGCATGCAGGCCTTTTGTGACCTATATAAGAAAACCGTATACGGCGTGATCAGCGACGCACTGGGCATTCTGACGAGCTGGATCCCGTTCCCGCTTGGGGAGATTTTGGGGTATCTCGGCGCGCTGACAGTGCTCATCGGGCTGGTGGTTCTCGTTCTCCTTTTGTTTTTAAGAGGGAAGGCCGGATACCGAAGGTTCGCGGCGGGTTACGGCAAGGGCTTTCTTTTCGGCATCGTTCTTTTGTTGTTCGTCTATACGCTGAACTGGATCTTGCCATTTCGGGGAAGTATCCTAAAGGTGGAAGGCGCAGCAGAGAGAAATTATACGCTGCAGGAAGTGCAGAACGTCAGAAATTACATTGTAAACGAACTCAATAAGGCCGCGCAGGAAGTGTCGCGGGACGAGAACGGAAGCGTGATCTATGACCATGCGGCCATGGAGAAAGCTACGGCGTCGGC
>JAFPRF010000020.1 GCA_017400965.1 Lachnospiraceae bacterium | reverse complement strand
GCTTACGAGGAAGGCGTCCACGAAGGAAGGCATTGCCGAGAAGGACATGGTAAAGGTGATCCTAAGCGGCGAAACCGACATGAATGCTGAGTTCGACGAGGGCTATATTGCGAAGTCTTTGGAGGAAGATTATTATTTCATTAAGGTCGTAGACAAGACGGTACCGAAGGTGGATTATGACAGCTTTGCGTTGGATATTTCCTTAAAAGGCGAGTACGTGCGGAGCATTAAGGCAGCCGTGCAGGCGGGTGAGCTAGATGCAGAGCAGGCTGCGGACATGATCAGGTTGGGCATTAGGCTTCTCGCCGGGGAGGAGAAGCTGGCATGAAACTGATCAGACTACACATTGAAAACTTTGGTCGGCTATCCAATGTCGACATGGATTTTACTTCCGGTGTGAACCAGGTTCTTCAGGAGAATGGTTGGGGAAAATCTACGCTGGCGGCGTTCCTTCGTGTCATGTTTTACGGGCTGGAGGGTGCTAGAAAAAAGGAACTCGATGAGAATGACAGGGCGAAGTACAAGCCATGGAACGGCGGACATTTCGGTGGTTCCATCGAATTTGAGGCTGGCGGGAAACACTACATTGCAACGCGCGATTTCGGCGAAAAGGAGAAGGATGCGACCTTCCGGTTGCAGGATGCGGTAACACTCCTTGACAGCAAAGATTTTTCGGAGCGACTGGGAGAGGAGCTCTTTGGGATCGATCGCGAATCCTATGAGAGAACGAGCTTTATCGATCGTGCAGCCCTAAAGTATCGCGGGATCAATTCCACGATCGGATCCAAGGTGGGTTCTACGACGCAAAAGGATGACCTGAGTAATTACGATGCAGCGCAAGCGCAGATGAAGGACTATCTGAATGCGAACTCGGCAAAGAAAAAGCTGGGCAGCTTGTTTCAATTAGGGGACGAGATCGCCGGGCTTGAGCGGGAAATCAAGAAGGAAGACATCGTCAACGAGAAGATTGGCGGCCTTCGAGAGGCGCTCGAGAAGGAAAGGGAGGAGCTTGCCTCAAATGAGGATGCGAAGCGTAGCATTCAAAAGGAGCAGGGGAACCTCGCCGAGAACAAGGCGATGGCCATTAACGCAAAGCACCTCTCTGACCTTCAGGAAGCCTATCATGGGCGTCATGAAAAGCTCGCACAGCGTCTGGAGACTTTTGGCGGGAAAGTGCCGAAAAGAGAGGATCTGCATAGGCTTGAGTGCAAGGTAGATGAAACGGAGAAGTGTCTCGCGCAGCTTTCAGGATTTGAAAAGGTGACGGAAAGCGAGCGCTATGAGAGGTTGCAACGCTATTTCCAAAATGGCGTACCGTCGCATGAGGAAATCCAGTCGCAGATCGATCAGTGTAATGAAGTGCAAAATTGCATGCGCAGCATGTCTGATCTAGAGGACGCAGAGGCGCGTTCGAGAAACCGGCTTGAGGAAATGGAGCTGGAAGGCCAAAGGCTCGAGATGGAGGCGAAGGTTGCCGCGCAGCAGGCCGCAAAGGAGCGGTCAAAGAAGAACGTGTTGTCCGTGAGCTTTATCGCCTTGAGTGTGCTAGTCGGCAGCTTAACGCTTGTATTGCACTTAAATGCATTGCTGTGGATCTTAGTGGCAGTTCTTCTTTTGATCGGACTTTTTCCGATGGTCATTAGCCTGGCAGGACGGTCAAAAAAAGAGGATCGCCCGATCAGTGAGGCAGCATTGCTTGAAAGACGCAAGAAGGATCTGCGAGAAAGCCTTGCGACCATGAAAAAAGAGCGACAGGGTTTGGAAAGTGACATTCGCGAAAAGGAAGAGCAGATTCGCGGATTCTTAAGTGGATTTGAGATTTCTTATTCGCGGTCGGATGCGGAAAGAATCCTCTATGAGATGCAAAATCGCGCTTCGGAATATTTGGATCTCAAGGCGGAAAAGGAAGAAAAAGATGCAAGGCGAAAGGCGTTTTCTGAGAGGACGCAGGGTCTCCAAACGGAGCTGTCGGCGCTACTTTCGGAGCAAGGCCTTACCGTGAATGCAGGTGCGTTTTCCGAGATCAAGGCTTGGATACGGGATACGTTGCAGAGCTTGGCAGCTTATGAAAGCGAGCAAAGCGAGGAAGAGCGGGCGAGAAAGGCGCTCGAAGCGTTCAAGGAAGAGCATCAGGAGCTTATGCAGGAAGGCCTTAAGATCTTGTCGGAGGAGGAAATCGCGCAGGCAGAGCAGGCGCTGCGGCAGCGCTTAGAGGAACTGGGAAGCGCGGATGCAAGGCTTCATGACACGATCGCGGCCTACAGGCAAAATCTAAATGACGCCTATGCGGAGGCGGAGGAGCTGCAGGCAAAGAAGGACCTGCTCGAGCAGAAGAAGGAAGAACGAGTGCAGAAGGCTGTGAAGTACGAGCTGGTTTTGAAGACGCAAGAATATCTTCAGTCCGCGAAGGAGCAGTTCACGGCACGGTTCATGCAGCCGATCAAGACGGCGTTTGATAAATATTATGAACTGATGAGCGGCGCGGATGGTAGTAAGGATTTTCAGATCGACGCCAACATGAACGTTTTCCGCAAGGAAGAAGGAAAGATGCGTGACATCGAGGCGCAGAGCGAAGGCCTTTCTGACGTGATCGGGCTTTGCATTCGCTTGGCGCTGCTCGACGTCATGTACGAGAAGGAAAAGCCATTGGTGATCATGGATGATCCCTTTGCCTGCCTCGATCCAGACCATCTAGCCGGCGCAAGGCAGTTTATGCAGGAGGTCTCAAAGGAATACCAGATACTTTACCTTACTTGTCACGATTCACGCCAGATTAAAGCATAAAAAATTAGGCTATTCAGACACCCATTCGCAAAACCTTCGGTTTTTGCTCATGAGTGTATCTCGCCACATACAAAAAGGACGGATTTCATGCAAGCATGATCCGTCCCTTTTTGTGCGTGGCTCTGAATAGCCATCACATAATCTTTTTGAACTCATGAATATGATATTCCTTGTCGTATTTCATCTCGCAAGGAATCATGTCGTAGAGCTTGTAGCCTTTTCCGTTGAATTCGGAAGTGCGGATCTTTGTCGTCTGATCGTAGAACGCGTCTCTCGCCTGATTGTAGAAGACCAGACGAACCTTGGTGCTGTCTCCATTTGTTTCAACGGCGCCTACCAAACCTCGGGTCGCACACTTGATGCCGAGACCGTCCATTGGCTGATACACCTCCGCCTTGAGCTGTTCCTGCTTCTCGGCGGGAATGCTAGCGAGCAAATCCTCAAGTTTTGTGTTGTCCCTCTTTGCGATGACAAGACAAACGACTGCGAAAATGCCGACAACGACAAGCGCTACCACGATACAGATGATCGTGTCAGTTAAACTCATACCCCACATGTTACTAAACCTCCTAACAATATGTGTTACAGTTTTTTGCCCCTCATTTCTATCTTAGCACGGAAAATATTTCGTTGCAAGCTTATTGAGAAAAAAGTTGTTTCACAGGAAGAATTATGATAAAATATAAACATGTATCGGCTTCTTTTAGGAAGTCGCGAAGGAACGAAAAAATGTATTGAGGAGGACGGATTTTTGAGTAGGTTAACTTTGATCAAGGAGAATCAGTCCCAGGTCACCGTGGATTCCCTTTCCAAGGATTTGGAGCGCAGAATCGTGGCAAATCCCACTGGTTCTTGCCCCGTGGACATGACGTCATCGTTCATTAAGATGTGTCTTGCGCAGTCCTGTGGTAAGTGCGTGCCCTGTCGAGTGGGACTGAATCAGCTGGCCAGACTGTTTGATGCGGTGTTAGCGGGTAAGGCAGATGAGAAGACGTTAACGCTGATCCAGTCTACCGCAGAGTCGATTTATCTCTCTGCTGACTGCGCCGTGGGGTATGGCGCGGCTGAGATCGCGTTAAAGTGCCTGGAGGGATGCCGCGACGACTTTTTGGTTCATATTCGTGAGGGGCACTGCTCCTGTAATTCTAACGAACCCGTGTCCTGCGTGAACATGTGTCCTGCGCACGTGGACATTCCCGGCTATATCGCTTTGGTGCATGAGGAGCGCTATGCAGATGCCATTCGCCTGATTCGGAAGGACAACCCCCTTCCGTCCGTTTGTGCCTATGTCTGCGAGCATCCCTGTGAGAATCACTGTAAGAGAAATCTGGTGGACGCGGCCATCAACATTCGCGGACTGAAGAAGATGGCGGTTGATCATGCCGGAGAGGTTCCCGTCCCGAAGTGTGCAGCTTCCACGGGAAAGAAGGTTGCCGTTATCGGCGGCGGTCCTGGCGGACTTTCCGCAGCCTATTTCCTGTCTTTGATGGGACATAAGGTGACGATTTACGAGCAGAGGAAAAAGCTGGGCGGCATGCTCCGTTATGGCATCCCTAATTACAGATTACCCAGAACCATGCTGGATGCTGAGATCAAGCAGATTCTTTCCACGGGCATTGAAGTGCGCACGGAGGTCAGCATTGGCAGCGACGTTTCCATGGATGAGATCGTAAAGCAGTATGACGCATGCTTTGTTGCCATCGGCGCGCATATCGACAAGAAGCTTGGCATCGAGGGCGAGGATGCGAAGAATGGCGTGATCTCTGCAGTGTCCATGCTCCGTGGCATTGGCGATGACGTATACCCTGACTTCAAGGGCAAGGAGATCGTTGTTGTCGGTGGCGGTAACGTTGCGATGGACGTGGCGAGATCCTCTATCAGACTTGGCGCCTCCAAGGTTTCCATCGTGTACAGAAGGCGTAAGGCAGACATGACTGCGCTTCGCGAGGAAGTGGAGTGTGCGGAGGCAGAGGGCTGTGACATTCTTGAGCTGATGGCGCCCGTAAAGGTGGAAGTGGATGCTGACGGAAATGCAGTTGGCCTTTGGGTGCAGCCTCAGATGATCAGCAACGTCGTGAACGGCCGACCTGCACCGAAGAAGGCAAACAAGGAGATGATCCTGCTTCACAGCGACGTCATCATCGTTGCCATCGGTCAGGGCATCACGACCGAATACTTTGAGGAGACGGGTATTCCCGTAAAGCGCGGCACCTTCGCAGCGCAGGATACCGGTAAGATCACGACCTCCGAAGGCATTTTCGCCGGCGGTGACTGCGTAACCGGGCCTGCGACCGTCATTCGTGCCATTGCGGCTGGTAAGGTTGCTGCAGCGAACATTGACGAATATCTGGGCTACCATCACGTGATCACCGTGGACATTGACATCCCGAGAGCGACTCATGATGATAAGCTGCCCTGTGGACGCGCGGAGGTTCCGATGCGCGATGCCTTTGACCGTAAAGATGATTTTGATCCCGTTGAGAAGGGGTATTCCTGCGAGGAGGCCTGCCATGAATCCGGTAGGTGCTTAAGATGCGATAACTTCGGCTTCGGATCATTTAGGGGAGGTAGACAGAGCAGATGGTAAACTTAACAATAGACAATAAGCCCGTGACCGTCGAAGACGGCACAACAATCTTAGAGGCCGCCAGAAAGGTCGGCATCAACATCCCCACCCTCTGCTTCCTGAAGGAGATCAATGAGATCGGCGCCTGTCGTATCTGCGTAGTCGAGGTGGAAGGCGTGGAGAGATGCGTTACCGCTTGTAACACGGTGGTAACGGAAGGCATGGTCATCCATACCAACAGCGCGAAGGCGAGGATCACGAGAAAGACGAACGTGAAGCTGATCCTGTCGCAGCATAAGACGAATTGTACGACCTGCGTAAGAAGCGGAAATTGTACGCTGCAGAAGGTCGCTAATGACTTAAACATTACGAAGCTTGGTTATGACAACGTCATCGAAGAAAAGCCTTGGGACAGAAACAGCCCGCTTATCCGTGACAGCTCGAAGTGCGTAAAGTGCATGCGCTGCGTACAGACCTGTGACAAGGTGCAGGGAATGCACGTGTGGGACGTTGTCAATACGGGTTCCTACACAACCGTAGGCGTTCGTGACAACAAGCAGTTCTGTGACGTGAATTGTACGATCTGCGGCCAGTGTATCGTGAACTGCCCCGTAGGCGCTTTGAGAGAGCATGACGACGTAACGAAGGTGCTTCTGGCCGTGGAGAATCCAGATCTGATCACCGTCGTACAGATCGCACCTGCAGTAAGAGCAACCTGGGGTGAGGACTTCGGCCTGACCAAGGAATTCGCAACGGAAAAGCGAATGGTTGGCGCGCTTCGCAATGCCGGCTTTGATTACATTTTTGACACGACGTTCTCCGCAGACTTGACCATCATGGAAGAGGGAAGCGAGCTTTTGCAGAGACTCCCTGAGATCAAGGAATCTGGCATGCCCATGTTTACCTCCTGCTGTCCCGGCTGGGTTCACTTCATGAGAAGCGAATATCCCGACATGCTGCCGAGACTCTCCACCGCGAAGTCGCCGCAGGGAATGTTCGGCGCCATTGCGAAGACCTATTTTGCAGAGAAGCTTGGCGTGGAGCCTGAGAAGATCTTCTGCGTGTCCATCATGCCTTGTACGGCTAAGAAGAAGGAGATCACCTGGAAGAACAGCGGAGATTACGTAGATGCCGTTCTGACGACGAGAGAGATGAATCGTCTGATCAAGACCTTCTTCGTGAATCCGGCAGAGATCCCCGAGGATGACTTTGACTCACCTCTTGGCACCGGTACTGGCGCGGGCGTGATCTTTGGCGCGACCGGCGGCGTTATGGAAGCAGCCCTTCGCAGCGCTTACTATCTGGTAACGAAGACGAATCCGCCCGTGGACGCGTTCCAAGACGTACGCGGCTTAAAGGGTTGGAAGGAAGCAAGCTTTGACGTGGCGGGAACGCCCGTAAAGGTTGCCGTGGCGAGCGGTCTCGTCAATACGAGAAAGCTCGTGGAAGCGATCCGCAATAAGGAAGTGACCTATGATTTCGTTGAGATCATGGCTTGTCCCGGCGGATGCGTCAACGGCGGCGGCCAGCCCATCCATCATGACGGTCCTGACGTGGCGGAGAGAGCAGGCGTTCTGTATGGCCTGGATCGCAAGAATAACCTCCGTTACTCGCATGAGAATCCCGAGGTTCAAAAGCTCTACCAAGATTTCCTCGGAGAGCCCTTGTCGCATAAGTCTCATGAGCTGTTGCACATCGAGCACATTGTGGAATAAAAGAAATACGAAAGCGCCGGGACCTACCCCGGCGCTTTTTGCGTGGCGTTTTATTTCATAAGGGATTCTAGGTACGAGTAGGTTTCGTAGACAATATCGGAAGCCTTTCCCGGAATGCCAAAGATCCTTGGTACGTCAAGCCTCGTGCCATCGGCGAATTCATAGGTTAAAAAGCGTTTGTCAGAGTCATTCGATGGATGGTACTGTGTCAGCCCTCCTTGCCCAAAAACTCGGAAGGTCAGTGCGTCTGCTTCGATCCGATCAAAAGCAGAGAGCGGTGCCTGCGCATCCTTATGGTACTTTGACTTGCCGCCGTCGTAGGCATCGTCGCTGCGAAGAACGGCGCATTCCGCAGTCTTTTCCATGCGCAGGAAATGCTCTGCGAAGGGGCCAGATTCATGATATTCAATGGCCTGGATAGAAGCGGGATCAGGAAGGGGTGCCTCGGGGTAGCTTTCGAAGACCTCTTCGAAGAGCTTTTTGATCGCCAGGTTGGCCGCATTTGTGATCACGGGGGACTGGTTGTCGCTTTTGGAAATGTATTCGCCAGAAGCGTAGCGGATGTTCACGGCGCCGCCAAAGTCTGCTGGAAGGCCGTGGGTAAAGGAGTGGTGGCCATTGTCCAGGATGAGTTCCTGCTCCCTTGTTAAGGCATTCAGACGGGTCATGAGATCGCAGTCCGGCGCAAAGAACTTGTATCTTGTTTCCATGCTTAAAATGGCGGCGTAGATGCCCTGGGTTGTTTTCGCGGCATAGACGCTGACGGCGTCCTGATCATAGCGCGCGGTAAAGCGCTCGTCCGTACTGCCGACGCTAAAAAAGACCAGGTCTTTGGAGTGAATCTCCTTGGGAGCTTTTTGATCGGTGCTTCTTGTCGTTCCTCCGCAGATGGGTGGTTCATCGAATCTCATAGGTCAAGTCCTCCTTTATGCGTCCTCGGGCTTTGAAAGGTCAAGGTTTCTCACGATGTCTCGGAGCGGCAGTACGAAGGGTGCGGAGACGGAGAGCTCGTCGATGCCCATGCGCAGGAACCGCTCCGTGAGGGACGTATCCGCCGCGAGCTCACCGCAGATGCCGATCCATGTGCCGCACTTCTTGGCATTTGTCGCCGCCATGGCGATCAGGCGAAGAATGGCTTCGTGATGCGTGTCGCAGAAAGGGTCGAGCTTTGCATTTTGACGGTCGAGCGCCAGCGTGTACTGCGTCAGGTCGTTCGTGCCAACACTGAAGAAATCCACCATGGGCGCTAGCAGATCGCTGATCAGGGCGGCAGCAGGCGTTTCGATCATGATGCCGAGCTCCACCTTTTCATTATAGGGAAGGTTCTCTGCCTGTAGCTCCTTTTTCACTTGCTTACAGAGCGTCAGGATCTGCTCGACTTCGGTAACGCTGGTAATCATCGGGAACAGGATCCCGAGATTGCCGTACGCGGAAGCGCGGTAGAGCGCGCGCAGCTGCGTCCGAAAAAGCTCAAGGTGCGTCAGACACAGGCGGATGGCACGAAAGCCCAATGCAGGGTTTTCCTCGTGATCTAAGTGGAAATAATCGATCTGCTTATCGGCGCCGACGTCGAGGGTACGGATGATGACCTGTTTCCCCTTCATTCGCTCTAGTACGAGGCGGTATGCCTGAAATTGTTCCTCCTCGGAAGGGTAGTCGGTACTGCTTAGATATAGGAACTCGCTGCGCAAAAGTCCGATGCCGTCAGCGTCATTATCCAGTACCTCCGCGAGGTTTTCAGGGTCACCGACGTTGGCGCAGATCTTGATCTTCTTACCGTCCTTCGTGACACTCTCTTTTCCGATGAGCTCGCGCAGATGTAGCATCTTTTCTTCATATTGTGCCTGCTTTTGGAGGCGCGCCTCTTCCTCGTCACTATCTGGCGACAGAAGCACCTCGCCCGTAAAACCGTCCACCATAAGGCGCATGCCGTCCTGAATGCTTTGCAGGCATTCTTCGCCGATGCCGACGATGGCAGGGATCTGAAGGCTTCGCGCAAGGATCGCAGTGTGCGAATTTAGTGTGCCGGAGGCCGTGACAAATGCTGCGATCTTCGATTTATCGAGCTGAATGGTCTCGCTTGGCGTTAAGTCCTGCGCGCAAAGAATGACTTTTTCATCGCCCTGACCAAAGAATGCGGATTCCTGCGCGCGCACGGAAAGACAGCGGATCACGCGGTCGGCAACGTCGGCAATGTCGGTTGCCCGCGCTTGAAAATAGGGATCTTCCATGGCAGAAAACTTCTCTTCGAATAAGTCCCGCGCTGCAGCTACGGCGGCCTCGGCAGTAAACGCGTTCTTGGAAATAAAGGACTGAATGGTCTCGTTAAAAGCAGCGTCCTCTAGGAGCATTTGATGTACTTCAAAAATCTCCGCATAGGAAGGGCCGGTTTCCTGGAGCGCTTTCGCGGCTAGATCCTGAAGCTGACCCTTTGCCAGCACTTTTGCTGCCTTTAGGCGGGAGAGCTCCCAAGCCGAATTCGCCGAGTGCTCACGCCAGGTGGGAAGTTTTGAACGCCTAAGAACGAACGCTTTTCCGATCGCGATGGCATTGCTGGTACTTTTTCCCTGATATGTTTTCAAGAGCGGCACCTCCTTTGCTTCGTTTCTAAATTTATTATAGCCTTTGGGAACGGGGTGGCGCAAGCGTTTTTTGAGGCCTAAGAATGGAAAACAAGCCTTGAAAAAACGATGGGAAATGCTATACTAAAATTGAATAATGGGAAACGGACCATGGAAATTTGGTCAGTTTAAGGGGGTTGTCATGAGCAAAATAGGGGTTGCCTCAGACAGTACGTGTGATCTTTCGAAGGAGTTATTGGACCGCTACGGGATTACCATACTTCCGTTGCACGTCATCTTAGATGACAAAGAGTTTCGCGACGGCGTGGATATTCATCCAAAGGACATTTATGAGTGGTCCGATCAGACGAAAAAGACGCCGAAGACCGCCGCGTTTTCACCTGCGGAGGCGGAAGAGTTTATCAAGGCGCAGCTTGAGAAGGTGGACGAGCTGATCTTTTTTGACATTTCGGACGCCATGTCGGGGAGCCGAAACGTGATGCAGGTGGCCGTGCAAACGCTAGGCGTAGAAGATCGGGTTTTTGTCATGGATTCCATGAATCTCTCCACTGGAATCGGCCTGCTTGTGGTACAGGCGGCGATCCTTGCGAAGCAGGCTGCGAGCGCGAAGGAGGTCGTGGACGAGATCGTAAAGCTTCGCCCGAGGGTGCGAGCAAGCTTTGTCGTGGATACGCTGGTTTACCTTTACAGAGGCGGGAGATGCAGCGGAACGGCAGCGCTTCTTGGCAGCGCGATCAAGATGCATCCGAGCATCCACGTGATCGACGGAAAGATGCAGGTGGGGAGGAAGTATCGCGGCAACATGGACCGCGTGGTGAAGAATTACGTGGAAGACCAGATGGAGCTCATGCAGGGCGCGGTAAAGGACCGCATCTTTATCACACACTCGGGAAGCGAGCCTGACATTGTGGAAGCCGTACGCCAGCAGCTGAAGGAAATGAATTATTTTGACGAGGTTATTGAGACTAGGGCGGGGAGCGTGATATCGAGTCACTGCGGGCCTGGAACCCTCGGCGTATTGTTTATCGCGGGTGAGGAATAAATTCTCTTGACAAATCGAAAATATGTGATATAGTTCTAAATGCAAATGAGTTGCATTTGCATTTAGAACTTTTTGCGTTTTTATTGGGAAAGATTTGGGTAAAGAGATGTTTGAAGTAATTTGGGATGCTTTATTAGATGCACTGATAGACGGGGTGAAGCTACTTCCCTTTCTCTTCCTGACCTATCTGGCCATGGAGTGGCTAGAGCATAAGGCGGGAGAAAAGGTGAATGGCTGGGTGCGTAAATCGGGAAAGGTTGGGCCGCTGGTGGGCGGTGTTTTGGGTGTCGTGCCGCAATGCGGGTTTTCGGCCGCAGCATCGAACTTTTACGCGGGCCGCGTGATCACGTTGGGCACGCTCCTTGCAATCTATTTGTCGACCTCTGATGAGATGCTGCCGATCCTGTTGTCGGAGCACGTGGCACCGCTTTTGATCTTGAAAATCCTCGGTTGCAAGATGGGGATTGGCATTGCGGCAGGCTTTCTGGTGGATCTGATCTACCGCAGAAAGCAGCCGGAGCATGAGCACATTCATGAAATTTGCGAACATGACCATTGTAAATGCGAAAAGAGCATTTGGAAATCCGCGCTGGTGCATACGATCAAGATCGCACTGTTTATCCTGCTGATCGCGTTAGGACTGAATTTGGTATTGGAGCTCGGCGGAGAGAAAGTACTCTCTGGATTCCTTGCGGGAAGAACGGTTCTGGGGCCCGTCCTTGCGGGACTGGTAGGCCTGATCCCGAACTGCGCGTCCTCCGTTGTGATCACGCAGCTCTATCTCGAGGGAACCATGGGCTTTGGCGCGATGCTCTCGGGCCTTTTGGTGAATGCCGGTGTGGGTCTGCTCATCCTGTTTCGTGTCAATCACAGTAGAAAAGAGAATTTCACGGTGTTGGGACTTCTGTACGCGATCGGCGTCTTTTCCGGTATTGTTCTGAGCATTATCGCGGGTTAATGGGGGAGTTTTAAGATGAAGAAGGATAAGGAACAGGTGAAGGCCCCGGCAGTGGAGTATCCGGCGGGCCTTAAATGGACGAAGCAGAGAAAGCGCGTCTATCAGATCCTAAATGATGCCACGGAGCCTCTTTCTGCGGCGCAGGTTTACGCGAGAATGGAGCCTGCGGAGCAGGAGCAATATGCCATTTCCACCATTTATCGCATCCTTGCAGCCTTTGAAGAGAACCAGATGGTCGAAAAGACGACCTGGATGGGCGAGGGAACCGTGGTTTATGAGCTTCGCCGCTCGGGCCACGTGCACTATGCCGTCTGCCTGGATTGCCACAAAAGGATCCCTTTGGAGCATTGTCCCCTGCATATGGGCGGTGCACACGTTCACGTGGCGGACGGAAAACACTCCGAGCTTGGAACGGAAGATTTTGAAGTGGTTTCCCACAAAATTGAACTATACGGCTATTGCAAGGAGTGCAAGGCAAAGCACTAGTTTCTGCCTTGAAATGTCGCTATTTATCGAGATTTCAAAAATTTAAAAAAATTTCAAAAAAACACTTGCATTTTAAAAAGTCTTGCTATATAATCAATCTTGCGCTTGGGAAATACATAAAGACGCGCGATTAGCTCAGTTGGTAGAGCACCTGACTCTTAATCAGGGTGTCCAGGGTTCGAGCCCCTGATCGCGCACTGAAAGTACTGTTTTGACGGCTTGACCGTTGGGGCGGTGCTTTTTCTTTTGCAATCATTCAGAGCCAAGCGCATGCATAAAATAAAAGTCCGAGCAAGCTTGCTTGCAGAGGACTTTTTTTATGCATGCATTTGGCGAGAAGCCAGCATGAGCAAAAATCCCCTGAGCTGTATTTGGCTCGGGGGATTTTGCGAATGCGGGCTCTGAATGATTGCTTAAGCTAAATCTGTCGTGGAGTGCCTCGCCAGAGACGACGGAGCTTCCACGCGAGGTAAAAAGCAACAGAAGTAGGATAAATACCGCCACATGTAACTAGCGCCACCAATGTGATCATGCAGGGCATGGACGGTAAGAGCGTGGCCAATCTCATGCAACACAAGAACTGCGACGTCACTCTTAAGATCTACGTTGCGGTAACGAACGAGATGAAGGTCAGGAATGCCGAGAAGATGGACGAATTCTTTGCCAAGATGGCCAGCGGGTGACGAAACGGGGAGAAGGTTTTTGGTGCCTTCTACCCGTTCTTTTTTGTTTTATTCAAGACTAAAACATGATATACTTATTCTTGATACTTGACGATTTGCGAATTTGAAGATGCAAAAAGCAATGGAATCTTGGCACACCGGTTTCAATCGTTATAGACGTTGTGTAAGAGAATTTGTTGGCTAATATATATGTGGATTCTATAAGCCGGCATTTGCATTGAATTGTTTGCGAAACAAGATAAAGGACCAAAACGAATCGGGATTTGAAAGATGCAGGTGAGTGATATGTTCAGAAAAATGAGAAGATTTAAACAGCAGATTACGGATGAAGAATGTAAGCAAATTCTTATCGAAGAGCCAAGAGGGATTCTTTCTATGATTGGTGATGATGGATATCCTTATGGAATTCCTCTTTCACATTGGTATTGTGAGGAAGAGGGTAAGATATATTTTCATGGGGCAAAAGAGGGGCATAAGATAGATTCCATTGCTAAATGTGATAAAGTGAGTTTCTGCGTATATGATAAAGGTTACAAAAAGGAAGGCGATTGGGCTTTGAATATAAAAAGTGTAGTCATATTTGGGCGAATCCGTCTTGTTACTGATACGGAAAAGGCCAAAGAAATCTGTACCAATATATGCAGAAAGTTTACTGATGACGAGGAGTATATACAGAAGGAGTTGAATAATGCTCTTTCAAGGGTGCAATGCCTTGAACTTATCCCAGAACATATGACGGGAAAACTTGTGAATGAATCCTGATCATTCAGTTTGCCTGTGTTTCATTTTCTGCCAGTTGATAAATCCGTACAGGTCATTAGCAAGGAAACAAACAAAACATAAAACCATTGGCAGGTAAGAAAGATGATTATACTGCGAAAGGATTTATGCCCATAAGGTTTCAAGCCTATATATCATAATTATCATTTCATGGAGAAACCAATAATGAGTAATAACGAATACTATCTTAGGATCATGAACCTTAATGGTAAACTAGAAGCATTAAAAAAGAATCAATTTCTTCTCAGAATCGGTGGCATCATACTAGTATTTGTGATTTTGTTTGGTAGCATATTCGAGCTGTGCGACGGATTTGTTTGGATTCTGTCGCTTCTAGTTGTAATTGCACTTATCATATTTATGATTTTTAATATCAACAAGCAAAAAAAAATTGAAACAGAAATCTACTTTTTAAGTAGTAGAGACCTCGAAAATCGCAAAAAGCTTGCCTCCTTACGCGGCGAATGGTTGCCAGATGCGTACGATAATTACGAAGTCAAACCACCGAAAGAAGCGATAAATCTTCCAATCTCGTATTTTTCCTTGTTAATAATTGTAGAAATTGTAATTGGAATACTCACTTTGGGTAAACCAAGATAAAATAAAGACAAACGGACGTAGCGGAAACGTACAATTAAAATGACTTCTTCACTTGTTTTAGGAATTTCTCAGCTATAGGAGTAAAGGCCTGGTATTTGTTCCAGATAAGATACAGCTTTGTTTCTTGCTTTGGAGACAGCGGTTTGAATATCAGGTCACTTTCCTCGGAACAGTTGATGAGATGCTCGAAAGTAAGGAGGATGCCGAGACCTTCTTTTGCAAACATGGAGGCATTATAAGAAAGCCGGAAAGATCCTTCCAGATGGAGTCTGGGATAGTGTTCTCCCGCCCATTCAGGTATTTCAATATTCCAGCTTTGTTCAGAGCAGTAAAGAGGCTGTCCGATAAGGTCAGTTGCTTTAATGCTCTTTTTC
>JAFPRF010000147.1 GCA_017400965.1 Lachnospiraceae bacterium | reverse complement strand
GCTTGCGATAACGTAACCATTTTGGTGACGCCGAATGCCTAAGGCGATCACCACCCTGGAATTCGTGGAAGCGTTGTGGTCGGCCTTTGCACCGGATCGCAGTGGAGAAGGCATTCAGGTTGGCGTATCTCACGGATGGCTTTCGCCCCAGGATGCCAAGCTTTCCGGAGAGCCGCTTCGAAGAAATACGGCAGCAGCCATCCTGCATGAGTTTTTGCTCGCCGAGCGCGGAGAGCGCGACGAAGAGGACTGGGGCGCTGCAAAGAACCTGCGCGACCTCTATGACTGCAAGGTATGCGTGGCCCACGTGGCGCAGGTTGTTGCCAAGGGGATCATGACAACCATGGGCGATGCCTTTGGCATGCGCGAGCTTTTGACTGACGAAGAAGCGAAGGCTTCCATCGAAAGGAGCCTTCACCCGGAAAAACGCTTGGGCATGCGCCCTTCGGAAACACGGGAAGAAACCGCGGAAGATTTTCCAAGACCCCAAAAGCTTTCTGCAAAGGAGGCAAAAGCATTCCTTGCTTCGAACGAAGACGCGGCATTTTTCGACGTGCGCACCAAGGGAGAGTATGACGAAAAGCACCCGAAAGGCGCAGTGAGCCTGCCGCTTCTAAAACTTCTTTCCAACCCGGCCCTGGCCGGCGAAGACCTAGGCCGCCCGATCCTTTTGGGGTGCGACGGCGGGTATCGGAGTGAGATGGCGGCGCAGTGCCTTGCGCAAAACGGATATAAAAACTTATATTATTTTGGTTATGACAGTTTTGATTGATAAAAGAAGGAGAAAAAGACCGTGAAAAATTGGGAGAAAAACGTACGAAAGGTGGTCCCTTACGTAGCAGGGGAGCAGCCGAAGAACAAGAACGTGATCAAACTAAATACGAATGAGTGCCCTTATCCTCCCGCGCCCGGCGTGGAGCGCCTCAAGGAGGAGATGAACCTGCAGGATTTAAGACTTTACCCGGATACGGATTCAACGGATCTGGTGAATGAACTGGCAAAGTATTATCACGTGGATCCCGAGCAGGTATTTGTGGGCGTTGGTTCCGACGACGTACTGTCCATGGCGTTCCTTACCTTCTTCCATGGCACCGAGCCCATTCTGTTCCCGGACGTGACCTATTCCTTTTACGACGTTTGGGCAGACCTCTACCAGATCCCTTATTGCAGGTGCCTTTTGGATGAGGACTGGACGATCAACGCGGGCGATTACATACAGCCCAACGGCGGCGTGATCTTCCCGAATCCCAATGCGCCCACGGGTCTTTACGAGCCCCTCGAGAAGGTGGAGCAGATCGTAAAGCAAAACCCCGATGTAGTCGTGATCGTGGACGAAGCCTACGTTGACTTCGGCGGCGTCAGCGCACTGCCCCTCGTGGAAAAGTATGACAACTTACTTGTAGTGCAGACCTTCTCCAAGTCCAGATCCATGGCGGGACTGCGCATTGGTTTTTGCATCGGCAGCAAGAAGCTGATCAAATACTTAAATGACGTGAAATTCTCCGTGAACTCCTACACCATGAACAGACCTTCGCAGCTCCTTGGCGTGGAGGCCGTTCGCGATGACGCTTACTTTAAGGCGACCACGGCGAAGATCATCGCCACCAGGGAACGCGTAAAGAAGGAACTCGCTGCACTCGGCTTTACCTTCCCTGATTCCAAGACGAACTTCATCTTTGCAACCCACAAGACCGTGCCCGCGCAGGAGCTCTTCCAGGCACTGCGCGCCCATAACATCTTTGTGAGACACTGGAACAAACCCAGGATCGAAAACTACCTGCGCATCACCATCGGCACCGACGAGCAGATGGATACCATGATCGCGTTCTTGAAAGAATACCTGGCGAATAAATAGAAAGTAGGACCCATTTATGTCTGAGACAGTTTTACATTACCTCATCGTGTTTTTTATCTCCATGGTGCCTCTGATCGAGCTGAGAGTGGCGGTACCCATGGCCATCAACGCATACCACCTGCCCGTGATCTGGTCATACGTGGTCTGCATCATCGGCAACATGCTCCCCGTACCCGTCATCTTTTTCTTTGCGAGAAAGGTGCTCGAGTGGGGCGCGGACAAAAAGCTGACTGGTAAATTCTTTACCTTCTGCCTTGAGAAGGGCCACAAGGGCGGCGCAAAGCTTCAGGAGAAGGCTGGCAGAGGCCTTTACTTTGCCCTTTTCCTTTTCGTGGGCATTCCCGTACCAGGCACTGGTGCTTGGACCGGAACCCTTGCAGCGAGCCTCCTCGACATGGACTTTAAGAAAAGCATCATCGCCGTCATGGCGGGCGTTGTCCTTGCCGGCATCATCATGGGCGTTGGCGTGACTGGCGTCGTGGAACTCTTTAGACAGCTAGCCGGCTAAAATGGAAGGAGACACTATGGCTGAGGCTTACACCGACTTTGCGTCCGTCTATGACGAACTCATGGACGCAACGCCATATGAAGCGTGGAAGGATCGCATCCTTCGCCTGATAAGGACCTACGGCGTATCCAAACCTAAGGACCGCACCGCGCCTTCAAAGGAACCCTCCGACGAGGAAGCCATCTTGGCCTCCGAGAGAGACCTCGTCGTCGACCTTGGCTGCGGCACCGGCACCCTTTCCGAACTCCTCTGGCAGGAAGGCTTTGACGTCATCGGCATCGACAACTCCGACGCCATGCTCGAAAAAGCCATGGAAAAACGCGAGGAGAGCGGCTCCGACATCCTCTACCTTCTGCAGGACATGCGTGAGCTTTCCCTCTACAGCACCGTCGGCACCGTAGTCAGTGCCTGCGACAGCGTCAACTACGTCCTTGACGATGAAGAACTCCTTACCGTTTTCTCCCTCGTCAACAACTACCTCTACCCCGGCGGCCTCTT
>JAFPRF010000146.1 GCA_017400965.1 Lachnospiraceae bacterium | reverse complement strand
GAGCTCGCGTTCCTTGCGGAAAAAGGAACAGTTGCTGCAGTGACCGGCACCAACGGTAAGACCACGACGACAACGCTGCTTGGCGACATCATGAAGGCACGCTTCGGCGAGGAGAAGGCCTTCGTCGTTGGTAACATTGGAAATCCCTATACGCTGGAAGTGCTGAAGACCAGCGAAGATTCCGTGACGGTCGGTGAACTGAGTTCCTTCCAGTTAGAGACCATTCATACCTTCAGGCCTCACGTGTCTGCAATCCTGAACATTACGCCTGACCATTTGAATAGACATCATACGATGGAAGCATATATCGCGGCGAAGGAAGCCGTGGCTATGAACCAGACCAAGGAAGACGTATGTGTCTTAAATTATGAGAACGAGGAAACGAGAAAATTTGGCGACAGATGCCCCGCAAGAGTGGTATTTTTCTCTTCCACAAGAGAGCTTCCCGAAGGCTATTTCCTTCGCGGTACGCGCATCATCCGCAAGTTTGACGGTCAGGAGCAGGACCTGATGGACATCCGCACGGACATGAATCTGGTAGGCATCCATAATGCGGAGAACGTAATGGCAGCGATCGCCATGGCGGAGGGCATGGGCGTTCCGATGAACGTGATCCTTCGCGTGATCAAAGACTTTAAGGCTGTGGAGCATCGCATCGAATACGTGGCAACGAAAAAGGGCGTTGTATATTACAACGACTCCAAGGGAACGAATCCTGACGCAGCCATCCAGGGCATTAAAGCCATGGATCGTCCGACCATTCTCATCGGCGGTGGCTATGATAAACAGAACACCTATGACGAGTGGATCGAGAGCTTCGGCGGTAAGGTAAAGTGGTTGGTACTGATCGGCCAGACGAGAGAGAAGATCGCAGAGTGCGCAAAGGCACACGGGATCACGCAGATCAAATTTGCAGATACCTATGATGAGTGCTTAAAGCTCTGTACCGCTTTGGCAGAGCCTGGAGATGCGGTGCTGCTTTCCCCTGCCTGCGCAAGCTGGGGCATGTTCCCGAACTACGAGACCAGAGGCCGCATGTTTAAGGATTACGTAAACGCACTTCCCGATTAATCAGTAACTTTCAAGAGGGCGAAACATGGCACCGGAGAATCCACAAAGAGTTAGAGAGAGAGTACAACATCATACTGACGTCAGCCTGTGGTTTGCCCTGTTGTTTTTGCTGGGCTTTGGACTGGTCATGATCTATTCTGCAAGCTCCTATACGGCGTTTGCGGATTACGGCGACCAGATGTATTACCTAAAGAGGCAGGCGATCTCCGCTGGCGTGGGACTCATCGCCATGCTGATCGTAGCGCACATTCCGTATCGCTTTTTCGCGAAGTTCTACGTGATCGGTATCTTCGTGTCTGCGGTATTGATCATTCTCGTTCTTTCGCCCCTTGGCGTATCTTCGCATGGCGCGAGACGATGGATCAAGATCGCGAATGGATTTAACCTGCAGCCCGCAGAGGTCGCAAAGGTGGCAGTCATTCTGTTCATGGCGGTGATGATCGCAAGACTCGGCTCGAAGGTAAAACAGTGGCAGGCGATCATCGTATTGTTTGCGCCGCCCGTTGTACTAGCTGGCATGATCTACGCGATCACGGATAACTTAAGCTCCGCGATCATCGTTGGTGCCATCGCGTGCCTCATGTTCTTTGTGGCAAGACCGGATTATAAGATCTTTATCTTGATAACGCTTTTGGTGGTTGTTTTGGCCGCGGGGCTCGTGACGTACGTAAAGAATTCCGATGGTTCCTCTGGCGGCGGCTTTAGAATGGCACGTATCCGCGTGTGGCTCGATCCTGAGAGCGACCCGGACGATAAGGGCTTCCAGACGCTGCAGGCGCTCTACGCGATCGGCAGTGGCGGCGTAAAAGGAAAGGGCCTCGGACAGAGCATGCAAAAGCTCTCCTTCCTGCCGGAGTCGCAGAACGACATGATCTTCTCCATCATCTGTGAGGAGTTGGGACTCCTTGGTGCGGCGTCGATCATGCTAATGTTTACGATCCTCATTTGGCGAATGATCATCATAGGCAATAATGCGCCAGACTTATTTGGAGGAATGCTCGTAACCGGTGTCGTCACGCACATCGCGGTTCAGGCCGTATTGAACATCGCGGTGGTAACCAATACGGTGCCAAACACGGGTATTTCGCTGCCATTTATCAGCTACGGCGGATCGTCCGTGATCTTCCTTTTGATCGAGATGGGCATGGTACTGAGCGTGGCGAGAGGAATTGAATATCGGGGGTGATGATCTTTGAGAAAACGAAATAAAATGGTCATCATCTTACTGTTTGCGATGGCGCTGATCGCCGTGATCTTATGGGAAGGGAATTACATTCTCGGCAAGTATCACGTGGAGACGGTTTACGTCGACGGTAATCTGCACTATACGGATGATGAGATCAAGGAAATGATCATGGGAGGGATCCTGGGCGATAATTCCCTGTATCTGACGCGAAAGTACAAGAACTGGGAAGCCAAGGACATTCCGTTTATCGACGCCATTACCGTGGAGACCCTCGCACCGGACACGATCAAGATCACGGTGTACGAGAAGGCTCTGGCAGGCTATATCAAGTTTTTGGATGCGTTCATGTATTTCGATAAGGACGGGTATCTGATCGAGAATTCCAGCGTTCGTACGGCAGGCATTCCGCAGATCACGGGCTTGTCCTTTTCTTATGCCGTGTTGGGGCAGCCGCTTCCAGTGGAGGATGAAAGAGTGTTCTCGGACATCCTGACGGTGACAAAGCTCCTGAAGAAGTATGAGCTGAGTGCGGACAAGATTCAATTCGACGGCGACAACGTGATCTTACACTTTAAGGACGTCAAGATCGCTCTCGGAAATGAGAGAAGTAAGCTCGAAAATAAGATCATGATCCTGCCGGAGATATTTAAAACGCTAACAGGCCGAAAAGGGACTTTTCACATGGAGTCCTACGACGAAACACATGGAAACTATGTGTTCAAAACCGAGGAATGACCGTAAAAGTCAATAAACCAGTTATTTTGGCCGTTTTGTTAAAAAAATGTTGATTATTTCAGAAAATGATTATATGATTATTGAGGATGAATTCTACATACTAGTAGAAGAAGGAGGACGGACCCTTGATCGAAATAAACAGTAATGAACAAGAAGCAGGCGCAAAGATTATCGTAGTAGGTGTAGGCGGTGCCGGAAACAATGCCGTTAACCGCATGGTAGAGGAAGGACTTGATCTCGTTGACTTCATTGGAATGAACACGGATAAGCAGGCACTTCGTCTCTGCAAGGCACCTAGAATTCTTCAGATGGGTGAGAAACTCACCAAGGGTCTTGGCGCAGGAGCAAAGCCTGAGGTTGGCGAGATGGCTGCAGAGGAGAGCAAGGAAGAAATTGCTAGCGCTCTGGCTGGTGCTGACATGGTATTTGTTACCTGTGGTATGGGCGGCGGTACCGGTACTGGTGCAGCACCCGTTGTTGCAAAGCTTGCTAAGGATCAGGGAAGCCTGACCGTCGGCGTTGTAACGAAGCCTTTCCGTTTCGAAGCAAAGACGAGAATGAATAACGCACTCGCTGGTATCGAGCGTCTGAAAGAGAGTGTTGATACCCTGATCGTTATTCCGAATGATAAACTGCTTGAGATCGTTGACAAGCGTACCACGATGCCTGATGCACTGAAGAAGGCTGACGAAGTTCTTCAGCAGGCAGTACAGGGTATCACCGATCTGATCAACGTACCCGCGATCATCAATCTGGACTTCGCAGACGTTCAGACTGCAATGAAGAATAAGGGTATCGCTCATATCGGTATCGGTTATGGCGAAGGCGATGACAAGGCAGAGATCGCTGTTAAGATGGCAGTGGAGAGCCCTCTTCTTGAGACCTCTATCCGCGGCGCATCCGACATTATCCTGAACATTTCCGGAGACATCTCTCTGTTTGATGCAAACACTGCAGCTGGTTACATCCAGGAGATCTGTGGTGAGGAACTGAACGTCATCTTCGGTGCGAAGTATGACGAGTCCGCTAAGGACACCTGTACCGTAACCGTGATCGCAACTGGTATCACCGATGGCCTTCAGGTTGGCGGGTTCAGTACTGGCTTTACGAAGAAGCCCATGTTCACCCAACCGATCCAAACCCCAATGTCAAGGGCTGGAGCGGTAACTAATCAGATGCCTAACACGGCACCGGTTACTCCTGTTCCGGTTCAGCCCCAGCAGCCCGTAGCACCTAGCAAGCCTACCATTCAGGTATCTCAGCCGGTGCACAAGCCTGTTGACCTTCGAAGCAACGTTAGCGAGAAGACCTTAAACATTCCCGCGTTCCTTCAGAGAAAGTAATGAAATAAATCAATATGCCATCGGGGACGGTTCTTTTTGACTCATTTG
>JAFPRF010000145.1 GCA_017400965.1 Lachnospiraceae bacterium | reverse complement strand
CGCGCCGTTTACGCTGGAATCGTCCGACCCGTTCGCATGGATCCGGACAAAGGCATCCGCGTTTGCGTCATTTGCAATCTGTGCGCGCTCGCTGTTACTGATGTTGACGTCGTTCGACTCCCGCACCATGATGACCTCGTAGCCACGCTCAATTAAGATCGCCTCCAGCTTTTGCGATACGGCCAGGTTTAAGTCATACTCCGTCTGGCCCGTAAACTTTCCCGTCGCGCCATAGGAGACCTTCGCCTTCATGGTGGTCGATCCCGGTCCGTCCGGCTCCTTCTCGGAGTTGCCCTTCTGCTGATGCCCCGCGTCGATCACAACGAGCTTTCCGCCCGCAGACTGCCTCGGCGCCACAGTACTTGCAATGGCTTCGCTGCTCTCGATTACGGTACTGCTTTCGACCGTTTCACTACTTTCAATTACCGTACTGCTTTCTATCGTCTCGCTGCTTTCGACAGCCTCGCTACTTTCAATAGCCTCGCTGGTCTCTGCCGCCGAACTACTCTCTACGACTTCACTGCTCTCCGATACGATGGGTACCCCCGAAAAGATGTCCTCCTCCGCGCCCTTCTCGTCACTGCAGCCCGCAAGGCACAGGCAAAGGCACCCTAAAAGCACCCATTTCCAAACCTTTTTCATGTTCCATCTCTTTTCTGCTTACAATTCAGACACCATTATAACATTCTTTTTTCCAAAAGAAAACCACAAGTCACACGTTCACTTTGGATTGCATGCCCCAAGGGAGCATGCTACAATATCATTAGAGTTTGCACTCGAAAGGAGCACTCACGTGTCCGATATTTTTTATACTGAACCCACACAATCAAACGCCCCCAATCCCGTTCTGCAGATCGTCAAGGCCTTTTGCTATTTTGCCCTCCTCCTTGGCATGCAGGTCATCGCCATTTGGGGCGTGATGTTCTATTATGGCTTTCAAAAAATGAGTGAGGATGCCGAGGGCGGCATCCCCTATGACGTAAATGACCTAAACATCTACATGACGGAAAAGACCCTCGCCAGCACAAACCTCATACTCATCATTTACAGCGCGCTTTTCGTTTTGTTCCTGCTGCTCTTTTTCGCGGTCCGCAAAAAGAACTTTTTTAGAGAGACGCAGATCATAAAATTTGCGCCGCGCTTTCTCCCCGCGGTCCTGATCATCAGCGTCGGCTTGATGCTCGTCATCAACGGGGTTCTTACGCTCCTGCCCGCCTCCTGGACGGAAAGCTACGACGAAGCCTCAAGCTTTGTAAACGAAGGCTCCTTTGGGATCTCCCTGCTGACGAAGGTACTGCTCGCACCCATCGTGGAGGAGCTGACCTTCCGCGGTCTCATGCTGAGCCGCTTAAGCAAAGCGCTCCCGAAATGGCTGGCCATTGCGATCTCCTCCATCCTCTTTGGCGTCATCCACGGGAACTTCCTGTGGTTTTGCTATGCGGCAATCCTTGGCGTTGTCCTTTGCCTTGTAGTAGGCCGCACCGGGTCCCTTTTAAGTACCATCATGATCCACATGCTCTTTAACTTCTACGGCGTCGCCCTGTCCTACTTGGCGCCCGAGCTTACCTACGCCGTGGTGATCATCGCGCTGATCGTCGGGATCCCAATCCTCGCCTTTGGCTTTTACCTGCTCTTTCACAACAAGAAATCGAAACAGACCTCCTAGAAAGGACTACCCCCGTGAAAACAACTACGAAAGCAACTGCAAACACCCCCTCCCCCAAGAGGGAAAAGGGCTACCAAAAGGTCATCTCCCAGATCACGGGACTTTTTCTCCCCATCATCGGGTGCCTGACCGCCGCCAGCATCATCAAAAGCGTACTCATCCTCTGCGTGAACTTTGGCGTCCTGTCAACGGAAAGCGGTCTGTACGTGATCCTCTACGCAGGCTCCGACGGCTTCTTTTATTTCCTGCCCTTCTTCCTCGCCCTGACGGCAGCGAAGCAGTGGAAAACGGATCCGTTCATTTCGCTCCTGATCCCCGTGGCCATGCTCTATCCTGACGTGGTTGCCATATTAGAAAACGGTCAAGGCCTGAGCTTCCTTGGCCTTCCCGTTCAGCCCGCCGTCTACCACTCCAGCGTGATCCCCGTGATCCTCGCCGTGGGGCTTTTGCACTTTGTAGAAAAGCCCTGTGAGAAATTCCTTCCGGAGTCTCTCAAGGGCTTCCTAAAACCGCTGATCTGTGCGCTGATCGTCCTTCCCGTGACCTTCCTGCTCTTCGGTCCCATGGGCGGCTGGATCGGCAATTTCCTAACCAAGATCTTTTACGTCATCTACTACTGGAACCCCACCGTCGCCGGCGTTTTCATGGGCTTCATCATCCAGCCCATGGTATTCCTCGGCGCCCACTGGAGCGTGGTTCCCGTCTGCATTAACGCCATCGCGACCAACGGCTACGATACCATCCTGCCGCTCCTTGGCGGCGCGGTTTACGGCCAGTGCGGTGCATCCCTTGCGCTGGCGCTGATTGCAAAAGAAAAGAGCCAGAAGAGCATTTCCTTTCAGGCAGCGCTCTCCTGCGCTCTTGGCGTGACCGAACCGGCCCTGTTTGGCGTCACCGTGGCGAAGCCCCGTGCCATGCTTTCCGCCTGCATCGCAGGTGCGGTTGGCGGCGGCATCGCAGGCTATGCGGGCGCGCAGTGCAGCTCCTTCGCCTTTCCGAGCTTTATCACCTGCGTCGCTTACGTGGGCCCTGGCTTTGCCATGTTCCTTTTGTCCATGATCATCGCATTCCCGATCGCATTCCTCCTGACCATGGCACAAAAGAAGCATCTTTCGTAACTATCTTAAGATCTCTTCGATCGTGGATACCGTGCTAAAGCTTCCCTTATTTCTCGCGATGATCTCCTTCATCTTCGGGAGTTCAAAGTAGTTCACGTAGCAGATCAGGGTCTTGTTTTCACCGGCGATGGCACCGTAGGAATTCATGATGGTACATGTCTTGTTAAGTTCTTTTTTGATGGCCTTGACGAGCTCATCCGGCTCCTTCGTGATAATGGTCACCTGCTTGATGGCCTCGTAGTTATCCGTAAAGTGGTTGATGATCGAGGTTGCAACGACGTAAACGAGCAGACTCATCAGCGCGGCATTGCGATTGATCAGTACGAACACCGCCGCGTACACGCAGGCGTTAAAGCCGATGAGCAGATAGGTCATGCTGAAGTTCTTCCCCGTCTTATCCGAAATCTTTTTCACGACAATGTTCGCGAATATCTCGGATCCGTCGATACATCCGCCGTTTTTCAGGATCAGCGAAAGGCCCGCGCCCAGGATCGCGCCGCCGAATACCACCGCGAGGAAATGCTCCGTGTCGAGCTCAAACGGGATCCTCTCGAAGATCGCGATGCCCACCGTATACACGGCAGAACCAAGCAGCGCCTTGACGCCGAACTTCTTTCCCAAGATCAAAAAACCTGCGATGATGAATGGCAGGAACACGCCCGCCACGCACATCGACAGATTCCAATTCGTCAGCTTACTTAGTATGATCGCAAGGCCCGCCGTCCCGTAATCGATCGCGTCATTCGGGATCAAAATGCATACCACGGAAAAACTCGCCAGCAACGCTCCCACCATGATAAAAAAGCAAGAGATCACTTCTTCAATTTTCTTATGTAATGCTTCCACCGGCTTGGTCATGTCGGTATTTCCCCCCTGAACCTCAAATAGTTATGCACTCTTTTCACCTATCACCAATTCACTTGCCTTCTCTGGCGAAAGCGGCTTGCCCCAGATGTAACCCTGGATGTAATCGCAGCCGATGCCGCGGAGCGTCTCGAGCTGATCTGGATCCTCAACGCCCTCAGAGATCACGCTGAAGTTCATGATGTGGCCGATGGAGATGATCGCCTCCACGTACTGCTTGGAGGAATCACTCGTATTCATCTTATCGATGAAGGACTTGTCCACCTTAAGGAGATCCGCCGGGAACTCATTGAGGTTACTCAAGGATGAATAGCCCGTTCCGAAATCGTCCAGCGCGATCTTGATGCCCATGTCCTTGATGCCGTTGATGCACTGCAAGGCCTTTTCCACGGATTCGATCAGTACGGATTCCGTGATCTCGATCTCCAACTGCTCTGCGGGAATCTTATAGTACTCGATAACGCTTCTGACCTCTTCCAAGAAATCATTTTTCATCAGGTGCCTTACGGACACGTTAATACTTAAGGATGCCTTAGTACCGGTCTTTGCGATCAGATCGCCGAAGAAAGCGGCTGCCTTCTTGAAGACGCAAAGGTCCACCTTATCGATCAGGCCCATCTTCTCCGCCACGGGGATGAACTCCATGGGGCTGACGGGCTTACCAGCCTCATCCTTTAGTCTTGCCAGCGCCTCAAACCCGCGTAGCTGATGCTCAATGTCAAACTGCGGCTGCAGTTGGAAGAAAAACGTGTCCTTATCCAACGAAGCGCGGATCAAACGCTCCAGCTCCACCGCGCGTCCATTATTTGCGATGTCTTCCGAGTAACGCAGAATGCGGTTACTGCTGTTCAAGCGCTTCACCTCATACAAGGCGGCGTCCGCGCAGGAATATAGGTCATCCGGCGTTTTCGCGTCCGTCGGGTACTCCGCATAACCAAAGCTGGCATTGACGTAATAATCACAGCCGTCGATCGTAAACTTATTGGCAAGCAGCGCCGCATACTGACAAATCGTATTCTTTACGACCTCATCCGAGGAATAATAGCGAATGATCAGCGAGAACTCGTCTCCGCCCTGACGGGTGATAAAATCCAGCGTTCCCGTCATGCCGTCGTCCGCCGCGTCCTTCCAACGCCTTGCGATCTCCTGCAGCACCTTATTGCCCGCGTCAAAACCCATGGTGTCATTGATGCCCTTGAAATTGTTGACGTCCATGGATACCAACGTAAAGGTTTCACCCTTTTGGATCAGATCCTTCACAACCTCAGAACCAGCAAAACGATTTGGAAGCCCAGTCAATGCATCCGTCACGGCCTGGTCCTGTAAGCTTTTTTGGAACTTCGCAACTTTTACGTCATTGGAATATATGATGCTGATGGCAACGAGCGTAAACAGATTCGTAAAAAGGCCAGGGATCGTTGAGGGCAAATGATGTACGAGAAGCCTCACAAACAGTACCGGGAACTGCGAAACGAGTAAGACCAGCGCAGTGAAAAAGCCTGTCTTACGGAAAAATACCACCATCAAGATCACACAAGTATTCGCGATGGACGTGATCACGGCGGGCAACATGGTATAAGGAACGTCTAAACCAAACACGTGCAACGTTCCCTGCATGGAAGCGACGCGGGGTACCAAAACATTCGCGATCCCATAGACTAAAAGCAGAAAAAAATAGGAACTCTTCGGCGCCCGTAATCTGGAGGCCAGGGTTCTATCTAGCGTATTTTCATGAAATTTTCTTTTGTTATGGCCAATTTTGTCACTCATTTCTGGCCACCTCCGACAATTCTTTTGTAAATTCTACCATATTTTACTAAATTTTTCAATTGTTTGCTGCAAATTCACCTTAGTTTCCGCGATGAAAAGGCCGATTTTCCGGCATTTCAATACCACCCCCTTGACAAAGTTTCTAAGACACGATATTATGTATTACATAGTGCAATACAAACAATACAATATCACCTTGTCACGAAAGGAGTATCAAGACATGTTAGTGATCGATCATTTGGAAAAGCATTACAAAGGAACCACAAAGGGAATCTCCGACATCTCCCTGCACATAGCAAAGGGCGATATTTACGCCTTCATCGGTCACAACGGCGCTGGAAAGACGACCCTGCTGAAAGCTATCACGGGGATCCATCCCTATGACAAGGGCACCGTTTTGATCGACGGACTCGACCTTTCGAAGAACCCAGAGGAGGTCAAGCGCCGCATCGCGTACGTACCGGAT
>JAFPRF010000144.1 GCA_017400965.1 Lachnospiraceae bacterium | reverse complement strand
CGTCGATCCAGACGGTTATCCCGCTCCTGAAAACTGGCGTGAGCTCTACCCTCACGGATCAGCAGGAAAGCTCGAAGGCACCATCGCCGTCATCTCCATCTTTGCAGAGGATGCCTATGGCGGCTGGGACGAAACAGAGCAGCAAAACCGTGCCACCTACGCCAGAGCCTACTATGACCTAAGGCTTGCCTGCGAATACATCAGCGCCGAAAGCGCCAAATATGACAAAGAAGTGATCTTCGAGTGGGATTGGATGAAGCATCCGGAGCTCTGCTACGAAGCCAGCTTTACCGACGACAACCTGGCAAACGTCCTCTATGACTACGGCGTTGTCGACCAAGCCGTCTGGAAATTCATTGAAACCTACGTGGACAGCGAAGGCATCCGCAAGCAGTATGACGCCTCCAGCGTTGTCTACATGCTCTACGTCAACTCTCCGTCCGACGCGAACGGCCCGTCCTGTACGCGCAACTTTTACTACGGCATGCCCTACCCTTACGAGATCTGCTACATTCAGATGAACCAGAACAATCGTGAGACACCGCCCGCCGTGTTTGCGCATGAAATGCTCCACACCTTCGGCGCGCCCGACCTTTATTGGACGGACCTTTACCAAAACTACCGTTTGGAATACGGCATCACCAAAAAGTACGCCCAGCAGATCGCCAAGGAAGGCCTCAACGACCTCATGCGCATCACCTGGGACGCCAAGACTGGAAAGTATCTCTACCACAGCATCTCACCCGAGATCACCGACATCACGGCATACTACGTTGGCCTCATCGACCACAGCGACACCGTGGAAAAATGGGGCTTCGATAAGAGCCAGCACGATCAATAGGAGGATTATCCATGGAATTATGGTTTAGCGAATTGCACACGCCGGACGTGAAATTCTCTCTGCGCGTGAACAAGCAATTATATGGCAAGCAGAGCGATTATCAGCGCATTGACGTCCTCGATACGCCCGAGTTTGGACGCGTCCTTGTCCTCGACGGCAACATCATGTTGACCGAGCGCGACGAGTTTATTTACGATGAAATGATCGTGCACGTTCCCATGGCGGTACATCCCGCGATCAAGAACGTCCTTGTGATCGGTGCCGGCGACGGCGGCGTAGTGCGTGAGCTCACCCGCTTCGACCAGGTGGAGAACATCGACCTCGTGGAGATGGACGAGCAGGTAGTCGAGGTCTGCAGACAGTTCCTTCCCGGCAACGCCTGCCGATTGGACGATAAGCGCGTCAACATTTATTTCGAGAACGGCCTGAAGTTCCTGCGCCGCTGCGAGGACAAGTACGACCTCATCATCGTGGACTCCAACGATCCCTTCGGCCCCTCCGAAGGCCTCTTTACCAAGGAGTTCTACGGCAACTGCTATAAGGCACTGAAGGAAGACGGCATCATGGTCAACCAGCAGGGCAGCCCCTTCTATGCGGAGGACGCCGAGGCCATGAAGAGAAGCCACAAGCGCATCGCTTCCACCTTCCCCATCAGCCGCGTTTACCAGGCCCACATCCCGACCTACGCTGCGGGCTACTGGCTCTTCGGCTTTGCCAGCAAAAAATACCACCCCATCGACGACATGGACGCGGAGCGCTGGACGAGCCTCCACCTTCGCACGAAATATTACACCACGCGCCTGCACAAGGGCGCCTTCTATCTCCCCGCCTTTCTTGAGGAGATGCTCAAAGAGGTAGAATAATGCTACAGCCCAATGTTGAAACCTTTCTGGCCTGCGACGCCAGCTATGAAGACGCAAAGCTCGTACTCTTCGGCGCACCCTTTGATTCGACGACGAGCTACCGCCCCGGCACCCGCTTTGGCCCCGCGGCGATCCGTCATGAGAGCTACGGCGTCGAGACCTACAGCCCCTATCAGGACTTAGATCTTGAAGACTATGATATCTTCGACAGCGGCGATTTGGAGCTCTGCTTTGGCAGCAGCGAAAGAGCCCTCGCTGACATCGAGGAGCGCGCTGACGTGATCTTAAATGACGGGAAGTTCCCCCTCATGATCGGCGGCGAACACCTGGTGACCCTTGGTGCCGTTCGCGCGGCATTAAAGAAATACCCGGACCTCCACGTCATTCATTTTGATGCCCACGCAGACCTGCGCGAGGAATACCTCGGCGTACCCCTAAGCCACGCCTGCGTCCTTCGCAGATGCCATGACCTGATCGGCGACGGACGGATCCATCAGTTTTGCATCCGCAGCGGCGAGCGCGCGGAATTCCGCTTTGCGTCGGAGCATACGGACATGCACAAGTTTAGCTTTGACGGCCTTGCGGAAACCGTGGAAGCCTTAAAGAAAAACAATACGCCGATCTACTTTACGATCGACCTAGACTGCCTTGATCCCGGATACTTCCCCGGAACGGGTACGCCGGAGGCAGGGGGCGTCTCCTTCCCCGAGCTCCTCCATGCCATCCTGACGGTGACCCAGGGCAACGTCATCGCGGCGGACCTAAACGAGCTCGCGCCAAACCTTGACCAGAGCGGCGCTTCAACGGCGCTTGCCTGCAAAATTACCAGAGAATTTATGCTAGCTTTGATCAGCAAAAAATAAGCCGAAGTTTCGGCAGAAAGAGAGGACATGCGAAGTATGAGCAGAGTTTTAATCATCGGCTGCGGCGGCGTTGCAAGCGTTGCGATCAGCAAATGCTGCCAGATTCCAGAGGTCTTCCAGGAAATCTGCATCGCCAGCCGTACCAAATCCAAATGTGACGCCTTGGCTGCGAAACTTGCTCCCAAGACGACCACAAAAATCACCACCGCACAGGTAGACGCGGACGACGTGAATCAATTGATCAAATTGATCAGTGATTACAAGCCAGACCTGGTGATGAACATCGCACTCCCCTATCAGGACCTCACCATCATGGACGCTTGCCTTGCCTGCAAGGTAAACTACATGGATACGGCAAACTATGAGCCTGAGAACACGGATGACCCCGAGTGGCGCGCCATTTACGAAAAGCGCTGCAAGGAAGCTGGTTTCTCCGCTTACTTCGATTACAGTTGGCAATGGGCCTACCAGGAGAAGTTTAAGGAAGCAGGTCTTACCGCCCTGCTTGGCTGCGGCTTCGATCCCGGCGTGACCCAGGCTTACGTGGCTTATGCGAAAAAGCATGAGTTCGATACCATCGATACCATCGACATTCTCGACTGCAACGGCGGCGACCATGGATATCCCTTCGCCACCAACTTTAACCCTGAGATCAACCTGCGCGAGGTTAGCGCGCCCGGCAGCTACTGGGAGGACGGTCACTGGATCGAGATCCCTGCCATGAGCATCAAGCGCGAATACAACTTCGATCAGGTTGGCGACAAGGACATGTACCTGCTCCATCATGAAGAGATCGAGAGCATCGCAAAGAACCTCCCTGAGGTAAAGCGCATCCGGTTCTTCATGACCTTCGGTCAGAGCTACTTAACGCACATGAAGTGCCTGGAAAACGTTGGCATGCTCTCCACCACCCCGATCAACTTCGAGGGCAAGGAGATCGTTCCCATCCAGTTCTTAAAGGCGCTCCTGCCCGATCCCGCTTCCTTAGGTCCACGCACGAAGGGCAAGACCAACATCGGCTGCATCTTCACGGGCAAGAAGGACGGAAAGGATAAGACCTTCTACATTTACAACGTTTGTGATCACGAAAGCTGCTACAAGGAAGTGGAAAGCCAGGCCATCAGCTACACCACGGGCGTTCCCGCTACGTGCGGCGCGCTGATGCTGCTCACCGGTAAATGGGCCATTACCGGCGTTCACACGGTCGAGGAGTTCGATCCCGATCCCTTCCTTGACGCATTAGACAAATACGGACTGCCGAGGAGCCTTTCCTACGCTCCCGTGCTGGTGGACTAAATGGCAGGCGTATTTGACAGACTCGGCGAAGCTGCTGTTGCAAAGGCCCTGCAAGAGCTCCAGACGCCCTGTTACGTATTAGATGAAAAAGTACTGAAGGAAAATGGTCAGGTGCTTTCCGACGTGCAGGAGCACACCGGTTGCCGCATCCTTCTTGCGCAGAAGGCATTTTCCAACTATGACCTCTACCCTGCTCTTGCACCCTACCTCGCCGGTACGGAAGCCAGCGGCGTGTTCGAGGCGAGACTCGGCCGCGAGGAAATGCCCGATAAGGAAGTGCACGTATTCTGCACCGCTTACCGCGCAAAGGACATGGAAGCCATTTTTAACTACGCGGATCACGTGGTATTTAACTCCATCAGCCAGCTGGCCGTCTTCGGCCCCGCCGCAAAGTCCGCAGGCATGAGCATCGGCCTTCGCATCAATCCTGAGTGCTCCACCCAGGAGGAAAGCCACTCCATCTACGATCCCTGCGCTACGGGAAGCCGCCTTGGCGTGACCCGCGCCCAGTGGGACAAGCTCATGACGGAGGGCGTATATTCGCTCCTCGACGGACTCCACTTCCACACGCTCTGCGAGCAGGATGCCTATGACCTCGAGACGACCCTGAATGCCGTGGTAGAGAAATTTGGCCAGTTCTTACCTGACATGAAATGGCTGAACATGGGCGGCGGCCATCACATCACGAGAAACGGCTATGACGTGGCGCGCCTTGAAAAGATCGTGAAGGAAACCGCTGACAAGTATGACCTTCAGGTATATCTCGAGCCCGGTGAGGCTTGCGCGCTCAACGCCGGATACCTCATCACCACCGTTCTCGACGTCACGGAAAACAATGGCATCAAGAACGTCATCATCGACGCCAGCGCCGCATGTCACATGCCCGACGTCATCGAAATGCCCTATCGTCCGCCTCTGTATGGCGCAGGCGAAGCAGGCGAGAAGGCTTTCCCCGTTCGCATCGGCGGACCGACCTGTCTTGCCGGCGACGTGGTTGGCAACTACAGCTTTGATAAGATGCCCCAGATCGGCGACCGCCTGATCTTCGGCGACATGGCAATCTACACCACCTGTAAGAACAACACCTTTAACGGAACACCGCTTCCTGACATCCACGTCCTGCATCCCGACAGTACCACAACCCTTGTGGCGAGATTCGGCTATCAGGACTTCAAGTACAGACTCGGAAGTTCATAAAACAAACGTAATCAAAGAGGGCAGGTACCAAATGTTCGGTACCTGCCCTCTTTTTTTCTCTCTCCTTAACGTCAAAACTTATCTTGCGGCCAATGCGCCTGCGATGTCTTCCTTCATGTCCAGCACTGCTGCCCTGGAAGCGTCGGCGTAGTTTGCCTCGCCGTACTTCGCGTACTTCTCCTGCTGGAAGGCTGCGATAATGCCTCTGGAGGAATTGATGATGGCGCCGAGGCCGTCCTCGTTAAAGAAGTGTACGAGGTCTGCGCCCTTGCCGCCCTGCGCGCCGTAGCCAGGCACAAGGATGAAGGTCTTCGGCATCACCTTACGAAGGAGCTTGCCCTGCTCGGGATAGGTGGCACCAACCACCGCGCCAACGTAAGAATAGGAATCGCCCATGCACTCCTCGCCCCACGCGCGAACCTGCTCGCCAACGAGCTCGTACAGAGGCTTTTCGCCTACCAGACGATCCTGGAACTCTCCGCTGGAAGGATTGGAAGTCTTTACCAGTACGAAAATACCCTTCTTCTCTTCCTTACAAACCTTGATAAAGGGCTTTACGCCGTCGCTTCCAAGATAGGGATTTACGGTCACGAAATCCTCGTCGAAACCATAGAAAGCATTCGCACCTACGCTCACCTTACCGAGATGTCCCACGGCATAAGCCTCGGAAGTGGAACCGATGTCGCCGCGCTTAATGTCGCCGATCACCACAAGGCCCTTCTCCTTACAGTAGTCCACGGTCTTCTTGAAGGCGATAAGTCCGGGAATGCCGAACTGCTCGTACATGGCGATCTGGGGCTTTACGGCCGGTACCAGATCATAAATGGCATCGACGATGCCCTTGTTATACTGCCAAATGGCCTCTGCTGCACCCTCTAAGGTCTCGCCAAACTCTGCAAAAGCGGCCTTCTGGATCTGGGAAGGCACGTACTTCATCATGGGGTCAAGTCCTACCACGATGGGTGCCTGGGTCTTCTGAATCTTCTCGATAAGTTTGTTGATCATGTTGTCATCCTCTTATTTTTCATTTTCTTTCGATAATACTTTTTCCATCTTCTCTCTGATGCGTGCCTTGACGCACTCCGCAATCTCCTTGGTGCTCATGTCCTTATACTCTTCATAGTACATGGGCTTCAGGAAATGGATCTGCGCGGTCACCTTCTTCAGGCTGTTGTAATCAAAGGCCTTGTAGGAATCCACCACCGCCACGGGCACGATGGGCATCTTTGACCAAAGCGCCGCCTTAAAGGCACCTGGCAAAAACTCCTGCAGATTGTTGCCGTTGCGGTTGTAGCCACCCTCGGGGAACAGGATAAACTTTCCGCCTGCCTTAACGCGATCCGCCATGGTCCGCATACATCTTAATTGCTCGCGCAGATTGTCCCTGTCGATGCGAAGGCCGTCCAGCACGTCAATGAATTCGTTGGTCAGCACCATCTTCGAGCGCTTTAGGTCCATGACGATGGAGCAGGGCTCGTCATGAAAGTGCACGATTCCCAGCGCGTCGAACTTGCCCTGGTGATTCGGATACATGATGTAGCCGCCCTCCTTGGGAAGGTTTTCAAGGCCGTAGCCCTTCGCCTTCACGCGGGAGCCCCACATCGTAATGTTCACCATGTTGCGTGCAACGCCGTAACGGTATTTCTCACTGTATTTTTCCGCATGTCGCATCATCAGCCGAATCTTCACCACGTAATAGATGATGCAGGGCATGCATACGATGATCACGAAATAGAATCTCAGCATGTAAAACCCGTTGTCTCTCTTTCAGTTTCTCTCTTCAGTGTTTAAGTAAGAAAAGTAACGGGCCGGTGGACTCGTTACTTTTCGTATTTTACTAATGAAAACCCTTATACGGTTGCCAGCTTCAGCTGCTGTGCATACTTGAGGATCTTCGGTGCGCCAACGTACTTTGTAAAGTCGTCGCCGTTCACCTCAACGAGGGTCGGTGCCTGCATCACGCCGTAGCGGGTTGCCAGCTCCACGTTCTCCATGGCATCGATCACTACGTAAGGGATGCCCTCCAAATAGCTCTTTGCCAGCGCACAGTTCGGGCAGGTCTTGGTCGTGAAGAGATATCTAACGCCCTCGGGCTTTTCTACGTTCACTTCCACGTCCTTGTCGAAATTGGACAGGGTCACAACGCTGCTCACGGGACGCTTTAACTCGGACTTTGCAATATCGTACTCGGTACGGTTTGCGTACTCCTGAAGCTTACCGTCGTTCCAGTTCTGTACGGGACGATAGTAACCGGTGATGCGGCTGTATACCTCGGTCTTCGCGCCGCAGTGAGGGCAGATCTTTACTTCGCCTGCTAGGTAGCCGTGCTCCTTACAGATAGAGTAGGTCGGGGACATGGTGTAGTAAGGAAGCTTGTAATTCTCTGCGATCGTGCGCACCAGGTTTGCTGCTGCCTTCCAATCAGGAAGCTTCTCGCCGAGGAACGCATGGAATACGGTTCCGGAGGTGTAGAGCGTCTGCAGGTCGTCCTGGATGTCCAGTGCATCGAAAATGTCTACGGTATAATCTACGGGCAGGTGGGAGGAGTTGGTGTAGTAAGGGGTATCTCCCTCCTTGCCTGCGGTCTTGATCATGGGATAACGCTTCTTGTCATGCTTTGCAAGACGATAGGTCGTGCTCTCTGCGGGAGTTGCCTCCAGGTTGTAGAGGTCACCGTACTGCTCCTGATAATCGGAGAGACGGTTTCTCATGTGATTGAGCACTTCCTTGGTGAACTCCTGCGTTCTGGGATCGCTCATGTCAGCGCGCAGCCAGTTCGCATTCAGGCCTACTTCGTTCATGCCGATGAGGCCGATGGTGGAGAAGTGATTGTCAAAGCTGCCAAGATATCTCTTGGTGTAAGGGTACAGGCCCTCATCCAAGAGCTTGCTGATGACGCCACGCTTGATCTTTAAGGATCTCGCCGCGATGTCCATCATGCGGTCAAGTCTTGCATAGAACTCTGCCTTATTGGCTGCCAGATAAGCGATCCTTGGCATGTTGATCGTTACAACGCCAACGCTTCCAGTGCTCTCGCCGGAGCCAAAGAAACCGCCGGTCTTCTTACGCAGCTCTCTAAGGTCAAGACGCAGTCTGCAGCACATGGAACGCACGTCGCTGGGTGCCATGTCAGAGTTGATGTAGTTGGAGAAATAAGGGGTGCCGTACTTCGAGGTCATCTCGAAGAGCAGGCGATTGTTCTCGGTATCGGACCAGTCAAAATCTCTGGTGATGGAGTAAGTAGGGATGGGATACTGGAAGCCTCTGCCGTGGGAATCTCCCTCGATCATGGTCTCGATGAACGCCTTGTTCACCATGTCCATTTCCTTCTTACAATCCTTATACTTGAAGTCCATCTCCTTGCCGCCAACGATCGCATTGAGCTCAGCCAGGTCGTCAGGAACGGTCCAATCGAGAGTGATGTTGGAGAAAGGTGCCTGGGTGCCCCAACGGCTGGGGGTGTTCACGCCGTAGATGAAGGCTTCGATGCACTTCTTTACCTCGGGGTAATCGAGGTTGTCTACCTTAACGAAGGGTGCCAGATAGGTATCAAAGGAGGAGAAGGCCTGTGCGCCTGCCCACTCGTTCTGCATGATGCCGAGGAAGTTTACCATCTGGTTGCAGAGCACGGAAAGGTGCTTTGCGGGTGCGGAGGAGATCTTACCGGTAATGCCGCCGAGTCCCTCCTTGATCAGTTGCTTTAAAGACCAACCAGCGCAATAGCCGGTCAGCATGGAAAGGTCATGAATGTGAATGTCCGCATTGCGGTGTGCCTCTGCGATCTCATCGTCATAGATCTCAGACAGCCAATAGTTCGCGGTAACTGCGCCAGAGTTGGACAGGATCAGTCCGCCGACGGAATAGGTTACGGTAGAATTCTCCTTTACGCGCCAGTCCTCTACCTTTACGTAGCTGTTGACCACGTCCTTGTAGTCAAGAATGGTGGACTTCATGGCACGCATCTTCTCGCGCTGTCTTCTGTACAGGATGTAAGCCTTTGCCACTTCCTCATAGCCAGCCTGTCCCAAAACCTTCTCCACACTGTCCTGCACGTCCTCGATCTGTACGGCATTGTCCTTGATCTTCGACTGGAAGTCAGCGGTCACGCGCAGCGCAAGTAAATCTACAATGTCATTATTGTAGCTCATCTCCGTCGCATTGAACGCCTTCATGATCGCGTCGTTGATCTTTGACAGGGTAAAATCTGCTTTGGTCCCATCCCTCTTGATGATCTGTAACATTCCTAAATCCCCTCCAATTGTTTCCCATACTTTTTCATATTTTTGCTTTCCCTGCACCTCGTTTTTGGGGCTCTCTCCCCAATCCCGAAATGCAATACCATGATACCATTTCTTGTGGGGGGATGTCAATGCCTATACACAATATATTGTGTTATTTTTTCCAAATGTCTCAAATATATTGTGGTTTAATCGTCTGAATAAATCCGACAATTCAAAAAACGGACACCCGCCTCGCGAATGTCCGTTTCTCTTATGGTTTGACTCATCAATTCTCTTCCACGACCACTCTCGTAGCGAGGAAAATCTGCTCGCGCAGTGCCTCCTCATCCGTGGGATAGAGCCTCAAATATTTCTGCATCAGCGCCTCCGCCTGACTGAATCTCCCGAGATATTCGTTCGCCACGATCTCATTAAACGAAAGCACCTGGTACATCTCATTGTCCTCGAGGTCCAGTCCGCTGGTGAACGCCGAGAGCGCCGCCTCGTAGTTGCCGCGCTTCATCTCGCAGATGCCCAGCTGATTATACATCTCGGCGCTGTCGCCATGCTTATCCAGATAGGAGCGATACACGTTGCAGGCGTAGTTATAATCGCCGGTGGCCTCATAGGCCTTGCCGAGATACAGGCTGCTCTCCGCCCGATTTTCTTCCTTATCCTCCGCCTTCGCGTTTTCCAGCTCTACGTAGGCCGACTGATAATCCTCCATAAAGTAATAGATCCGACCCTTGTCAAAGGAACTTAAGGTCTTCGCGCCGTTATCCAGCGCCTTCTGGAGGTATTCCTGTCCGGCTGCCTTGTAGCCAAAGTGGGCGAATTCTTCATAGATGGCAAAGAGTCTGTCGTAGTTCTTTGGGTCCATGGATACGGTCTTGTCATAATCGGCCTTTGCCTCATTAAACTGATCCATGGAAAGCTCCGCGCCGCCGCGCAGGTAGTAGGCTTCCTTCTCGTTTGGCTTCAGGGCCAAGATCGAGTCGTAGACCTCCTTTGCCTCCTGATACTTTCCGGCGCCGGTATAGGCCGAAGCCAGATAGTAGTTTAGGTCATAGTCCACGTCCTGAAGCAAGCCGTTGCTTCCCGCCAAAGCGTCCAAAAAGCACTGGATCGCTTCCTCATACTGCGCTTGTCCCAGATAGGCGATGCCCTTGCTCCTGGCGATGAGACGGGGATTTTCCTTTTCCTCTTCCGCCTCATTTAAGAGCTTAAGCGCATCCTCATATTCGCGGCTTTCGATCAGGCTGACGGCTTCCTTCACCTTCACGGCCTTCTTCGTACCGCACCCTCCCAAGGAAAGCGCCGCCATAAGGATCAGGGCAAAGCCTATGCAGTTTTTCTTGAAATGGTGCATGTTCCCTTGCCCCTTTCTCTCATGATCAGTATTTACTACTATTTCGTCTCTTCAAGAATGGAAGTGCAGTGAGGGCATCTGGTGGCATCCAGAGCGATCTCAGACTTACAGAACGGGCACTTCTTGGTGGTAGGAGCCTTGGGCGCTTCGGGCTTCTTGCCGATGCTCGTGGCCTTGTTCACTGCCTTGATCATGCAGAACAGAATGAAAGCGATGATCAGGAAATTGATCACTGCGGAGATAAATGCGCCGTAGTCAAATACAACGCCTCTGATCATGAACTGTCCGCCAACCTTCACGCCATCCTCGCCGGTGCCGCCGGTGCAAACAGCGATGAGCGGATTGATAAAGCTCGTAGTGAGTGCAGTTACAATAGCGCTGAACGCACCGCCGATGATCACGCCGACTGCCATGTCCATCACGTTACCGCGTAAAATAAACTTCTTAAACTCTGCAATAAAACCTTTGTCCTTACTCATTTCGCTTTCCTCCCTTTTGAAGTAGCTTGATTTGTTATAGAGTGCAAAACACTCCTTCACTATATTATCACAAACCCAAATCCACCTCAATATTTTTTCTTGTTTTTTCTTTCCAAATGACGCCACTTTATGTATACTTATATTGATCGTTTACGAAAAGGAAAAACCATGCAAAGAATACAAACTGCCATCAAGGAAAATAAGTTTCAGAACGTTTATCTCCTCTTTGGCGAGGAGCGTTATCTGAAAAAACAATATACGGAAAAATTAAAAAATGCCCTCGCGGGCGACGACACGATGAACGTCCACTTTTACGAGGGCAAGGACGTTCCCGTCCCTGAGATCATCGACCTTGCGGAGACCATGCCCTTCCTTGCGCCGCGCCGCGTGATCTTCCTCTCCGACACCGGCCTGTTTAAGTCAGGCGGGGAGCAGCTCGCCGACTACCTCGCCCAGCCCAACGAGACGACCTATTTTGTCTTTACGGAAAGCGACGTCGACAAGCGCAGCAAGCTCTACAAAACCGTTTCCACCAAGGGCTGCGCCGTGGAATTCGGAACCCAGGATGAAAACACCCTAAAGCGCTGGGTGGCCTCCCTCCTCGCGAAGGAAGGCAAAAAGATCAAGGAATCCACGGTGATCCTCTTTCTCTCGAAGACGGGCACCGACATGAACAACATTCAGACCGAGCTGGAAAAGCTCATCTCCTACTGCCTTGACAAGGAAGTCATCACGGACGAGGACGTGGAGGCCATCTGCACCACGCGCCTGCAGGACCGCATCTTTGACATGATCGAGGCCGTTGCCAGGCGTCAGTCCACCACGGCGCTTAAGCTCTACTACGATCTCCTTGCCCTGAAGGTGACGCCGCTGCAGATCCTCGCGATGCTGGCAAGGCAGTTTAACCTCTTATTGCAGGCAAAGGAGCTCAAAAAAAGAGGGGTTGCCGACAAGGAGATTGCCTCCAAGATCGGGGTTCCCCCCTTCGTCGTCGGGAAATACCTTTCCCAGGCGAAATCCTATAAATCCTCTGAGCTTCGGGTGGCCCTGGAGCAGTGCGTCCAAGCCGACCAAGACTTCAAAACCGGCCTCATCAACGATAAGATGGCCGTGGAAATGATCATCCTGGGATCGTCGAAATGATCCCAGGATTTTTTATGTCTTAAGCATTCATCAGCGCAAGGAGCCGTTCAAAATCAAAGCTTTGGATCCTCTCCTTCTTGCCTTCATCCCCTGCTGCCTTTGCCTGCTCCCAGACTGCCTCGCTGTCGGAGACGATCACGTCTGCCTCGGCGGGGTCCGCTACCATCTCCCTTGCCATGAGTTCGAAGAAATGATACACGTTCATCACGTTCGTCACCTCGCAGTAGTTTAAGAGGAACGCCAGGCTCGTCGCGCCGGCAACGATGGTTTCTCCGCCCTTGGCACAGTTGAGCCAAACCATTTCCCGCTTCTCCAGGTCAAGGGCAAACAAGTACGCAAAAGTGCTCGGGCAGTCAATGATAAAGCTCGTGCTCACCGTCTTTGGCTCGAAGATCTCGCCCGAATCCTCCTCATCGCGCATCATGTAGCCTGCCTTACAAAAGCAAGCTTCAAAATTCACTCCCGAGAATACGTTGTCACAGAATACCAAGTAATGGAGCTTCGGATACAGTTCCTTTATGGCGTCGAAATTCACGTCAAAGAATTCCGAGCCGCCGTTGTAGCCGCTAGTCTCATCGCCCGAATAGCAAATCGCGTCCGATTGGTTCGCCGCCATGGTGCGCCAGGAAAACTCGATCTGGCCGCCCTCGTCATCCAGCCCGATCACGGAGAGGTCAATGTCATCCACCTTCTCCCAATAGGTAAAGCCGCGGAGCTTTTTCCCCTCGGGGAGCGGCAGTCTCGAGCCCTTCGAAAGCACGCCAAAACCGCCCTGTGAGGTGCTCTCCTGCAGCGGCAGCGCGATCTTTTTCATGTCCTCGTCCACGTACACCTTCCCAAGCTTTCCCGCAAGGTTCCGCTCTAAGTTTTCGGTGATAAAGCGAAGGAGCACGTCCTTGGTCTTTTGCGGCAGCTGCGATTTTCTGCGGGCCTTCTCCCACTCATCCTCCCTATGGGCGCGGAGCATCCCGTGCCTTGCAAAACGGAAGGTTCTGCCCTGTCCTGCCGCCGGCCCGTGGGATGCCGCGTAGTGGAGCATCAGCTGCATGAGGATCAGGTTATTCTTGGAATCCAGCTTACTTAACACGTACGAAAGGTCCTTCGGATCCTCGATACGGCTGACGATATAGTCTAAGTTTCGAAGCACCGCGCCAAAGCCCTTGCCCTCGGCGAGCACGTCCACCGCACCGCGCACGTTTCTTAGGCGCAGAAGCCGTTCAAACTCCGCGTATACGGAATGGTTCCCCTTCGTGCGCATCTCACGCACAAAGTCCTCCGCCTCCTTGTTGATCGGCTTATAATGCAGGTGATGCAGAAGTCCGCACCAAAGATCCTTTTTCTCATAGCAGGTGGCGAGGTCTACGCGGCCAGCGTTAAAGCAGGCATTGATCACGCCGGTAAGGAGCTTTCGGTCTTGGTTCCTAAAATTGAGCTTTCGAAGGTTCTCGTTAAAATTGTAATCCGCGAAATTAAGATCATCCGCCACCTTGATCGTGTCAGAAAGCTTTAAGAACCTGCAAAAGTACAGGTCTCGCAGCGTCACAAGGAGCTGTACCACCGTATTTTTCGACGCGCAGGAACGCACGCGATACTTATAGGCCGTGCAGTATTCACAGACCATCTTGAACTGCTTTTGATTTAGGGGTCTCGACGACGCAAGGAGCCCCTCCACGTAGGTTGCAAGGAGCTTCACCGCTTCCTCCTCCGTGATGATCTCAAAGTTCTTTAGAACCGTCCGCTCCCCAAAAGCCAGACGCTCATAATCCCGTTCCAAAATGGAGTGCCCGGGCTCATCAAAATAGCCAAAGCCATAGGTCTTTGCATAATGCACGAGCTGATCAAAAAGGAGTTCCTCATGAGTCAGGCTTTTAACGCTCTCCGGAAAGCCTTTGTAAAAGGGCTCCGGCACGTTCACCCCAAGCTCTTTGGCGGCGAGCTCAATCATTTCCATGCGCGCAAGGTCCTTGCCCTTTGTCACGGAAATGCCAAAGAGATTGGCTAGGGAAAACACGGTCTCGAAGGCCTGGCTTTCCGCCTGGGCGAGATCCGCGCTCTCGCATACAAAAACATGCTTTGTAAAGAGATATTCCTTGAAAATTGATTGCATAACTCCTCCTAGCTGAAATATGCCCGCGATATCGCAACGCTTCTTAACCGAAGGAAGTAAGCCTTGCTAGCTGCGGGCATATCTGCGGCGATATTTCCGGATTAAACCAGGATGTTGAAGTAAATCCGAATAGCT
>JAFPRF010000143.1 GCA_017400965.1 Lachnospiraceae bacterium | reverse complement strand
GCTTAAAGATTGGGGATTTACGACTCGAGGACGTGGAGACCGTCGTAAAGCCCTACAGCAATCCCTACGGCATTAAGGCAAAGCTGCAGGGGCAGGTGAACAGCCTCGCCCCCGGCGTGATCGCGCTCTATAAGGACCAGGCATTGCAGGAGGACGCGGCCCAACTCGAATTCGAGGCAGTGAGTTACGTGTACTCTTGCTGCAGCGGCGTTGCAACGGCCCTCGGGCAATTCTATGATCAGCTTAAGTTCCAGATCGGGTTTTACCTGGGCGCGATCAACTTAAAATATCAGCTCAGCCGTTACAAGCTGGAGTATTGCTTCCCCATGGTCGGCGAGCAGGGGAGCCTTTCCTTTACGGACCTCAAAGAGGTGGTCATGAGCATGCAGCAAAAGGGGAAGGTCATTGGCAACGACGGGAAGCTCGGCGGCGAAGAGCTCGTCATCATCACGGGGGCCAACCAAGGCGGTAAGTCCACCTTTCTTCGCAGCATCGGCATCGCGCAGGTCATGATGCAATGCGGCCTTATGGTGGTCGCTAAGCGCTATCAAAGCGGTCTCTACCCCAACTTTTTTACGCACTTTACGCGACGCGAGGACAGCGCCATGAACAGCGGGCGACTCGATGCGGAGCTTCGCCGGATGGACCAGATCATCAGCAATCTCGGGGAGCGTTCCCTCCTTCTTCTCAACGAATCCTTCGCAACGACCACGGAGAAGGAAGGCTCGGCCATCGCCTACGACATCGTTAAGGCTCTAAAGGAACAAGGCGTTCGGATTCTTACGGTCACGCACCTTTTGTCCTTCGCGCAGAAGGTTTACGAGGAGCAACAGGCGGACGCGAAGGCCTGGCCTGGCACAACCTTCCTTAGCGCGCAGCGCCTCGAGGACGGTACCAGAACCTTTAAGATTTTGCCGCATGCGCCAGAAATGACCAGCTTTGGACTGGAACTCTACGATGAAGTATTAAAGACGAAAGAGGAACGATCATGAAGATCAAGATAGTAAACAAAAGCTACGCAGAAGTAAAGAATCTCCCCTCTTGGGAACATAAGAAGCCGAAGAAGCCCTCGAAGCTACTCGCGACTGTTGCACGCATGGGGCTCCAGGGGGAACTGAAGCAAACTGGGTTTAGCTGCGAGAAGGTGGACATGGAGAAGGCGGGGGACGGCCCTTGGATGATCCTCATGAATCACTGTAGCTTCACGGATCTCGCCATCGCGTTTGAAGTGTTGAAGGATAAGCCCTTTAGCATTGTCTGCACGAAGGATGCGCTGGTTGGCAAGGAGGGCCTGATGCGGTCGCTCGGCAGCATTCCGACCTGCAAATTCGTGACCGACCTGTCGCTTATCGCGGACATGGATCATGCGCTGAACGTGAACCACACCAGCGTTCTTATGTATCCGGAAGCGGGGTATTCTTTGGACGGAACGGGTACGAAGATCCCAGAAAGGTTGGGGATCCTTCTTAAAAAACTAAAGCACCCCGTGGTCATGATCACCTCCTACGGCTCGTTTACGAGAGACCCGCTGTACAACAATCTGCAAAAGCGGGGCGTCAAGGTTTCCTGTAAGATGCAATGCCTTTTCTCCAAGGAGGAACTTGCAGGGGCGAAGGCAAGGCAGATCGACGAGGTACTGGAGAAGGCCTTTACCTTCGATTATTTCCGCTGGCAGCAGGAAAAACAGATCGAAATCGATGAGCCCTTCCGCACGGATGGACTGCATCGAATCCTCTATAAGTGCCCGCATTGCATGGCGGAGGGAGAGACTGAGGGCAAGGGAACGCAACTCGAGTGCAAGGCCTGCGGCGCGACCTATGAATTGGATACGCTTGGGTTCTTAAAGCCCGTGAACGTCGAAGGGCGTTTTACGCACGTGCCGGATTGGTTTGCCTGGGAGCGGGAGCAGGTCCGTGAAGAGATCCAAAAGGGCGAGTACAATTTGGACGTACCCGTAAACATCGCCATCCTCAAAGACGCGAAGGCGCTCTACATGGTCGGCGAGGGGAGACTGCGCCATGACGCAAACGGCTTTGTTCTAGATGGATGCAACGGCGAGCTTCACTATGCCCAAGCCCCCAACGCCTCCTACAGCGTCAACGCGGACTATTACTGGTACGAAATCGGCGACGTCGTATCCATCGGCGGAAATGATGGGCTATATTATTGCTTCCCGAAGGAGAAGGCAATCGTCGCGAAGATCAGGATCGCGGCGGAGGAGATTTATAAGATGGGGAAGAAGTCAATTGAGAAAGTTAAGGAGTAGCGAGCTGTGCGATATGTAATTCAAAATGAATGGCTCCGGTGTGAGATTGCTTCTCACGGAGCGGAAATAAAGAGCTTACAGCGAAAGGCTGATAGCAGAGAGATTATGTGGGGAGCGGATCCAGCCTTTTGGGGCAGAACGGCTCCAGTGCTCTTTCCTTTTGTCGGAGCCGTAAAGGATAAGAAGTACCGACATGAAGGCAAAGAATATGTCATGGGACAGCATGGCTTTGCGCGGGACATGGAGTTTACGCTGGCTTCGCAGAAAGAAGAGGAAATTTGGTTTTACCTTACAGACAGTGCGGAAACCATGGAGAATTATCCGTTTCATTTTCGATTAAGGATCGGATATCGATTGGAAAAGGAATCCGTTAGGGTTTTGTGGCAGGTAGAGAACGCAAATGACGGGGAGATGTGGTTTTCCATTGGAGCACATCCGGGATTTGCGGTGCCGAGTCTGGAGGGGCATTCTTTCTGGCTTTACGACCAGATTGGCAAACCTTTGGCTCAAATTACAAACCGCGTGTTTGGGCAAGGCGGTTGCGTGACGGATCAGACGCAGGAGCTTACCCTGACGGATGGGGAACTGAAGATTACGGAGGCCCTTTTTGCAAACGACGCGCTGGTCCTTGAGAACGGGCAGGTTGGCAGAGTTGAACTGAAAGATGAGAATAAAAAGCTGATCGTTGCTCTTGAGTTTACCGCGCCGCTTGTGGGCCTGTGGTCTCCGCCACATAAGAACGCTCCGTTCGTATGCATAGAGCCCTGGTATGGGAGATGCGATTCCGAATCCTTTAGCGGGGAACTAAGCGAACGAGAATACGAACAAAG
>JAFPRF010000142.1 GCA_017400965.1 Lachnospiraceae bacterium | reverse complement strand
CTGGTCCCTCGCGATCGTAATCTTCCTCGGCTGGAGCTTTATTACGAATGACTGGGGCTACACCTGGATCGTTTGGCCCATCGCCGGCGTGCTCTTCGGCATCGTTGCCACGATCACCCACGCCGTTGCAAAAAACAACTAAAAAATCAAGGGGATGCACGGCACTCGCGCATCCCCCATGTTATTTAGTAATTTAAGCTTCTCATAGATCCTTCGTCAAAGGTATACTCCGGCGTACTAAACGGGAAGGTGATCTCGTCCTCATAGTACCAGGGATCCGCCGAATGACGATCGTTCTTTAGGAGATGGAATTCCTGCGCCGGCATGTACCCCTGCGCCAAAAGGAAAGCCTTCTCTCCGTCCTCGTTCACGCACTCGTCCACCACCATCACAACATGTCCGGGGCTTCCGCCATAGAGGAAGACGTCGCCGGCTTTCAGGAGCGACAACAGCGTCGGCTCCGACTCCTTCTCCATCGAAAGCGTCCCCGCATAGCAAAAGATCGTCCGCAGATACCGCACAAAGCATTCGTAAGAAGTGTCCTTGGATTTCGACTTTATCCAGGAGACGTTATTTCCGTTAATGGTCACGCGGCTGCCCTCGCGCCATTTCGAGTATTCCACGAGGAACCCATTCGTGAAATGGAACTTGATCCGATCATATTGCTCCGTCGCCCAAAAGTATTCCGCGTACATGCGCATCACGGAATCCGCGCACTGCTGCAGGTCATACTCCTCGATGGGCAGCGCAAACACGGCCACGTGCGCCGACTGGTTGCCCTTCTCGGTCCCGTCATATAAATGGACCTTCGCCCCTGCCGGCTGCATGGGGTACTGCCGAAGGAATTCCTCAAAGCTGCCTTCCTCTGCTTCTACCCTTTCATATCCCGCAGGCGTGAGCACCCTTGTTTCCAGCGTCTCGCCGTCCTCCTGCAAAAGACTTTCCGCGCCCCGTGCCACGGTACTCCCTTCCGTCTGCGCTTCGCCGTTTGTCAAATACTCTGTTTCTATAGCGCTCTCCTCGCGCCGTAAGGTTTCTTCCTCTGAGGTCTTTTTTCCTGCCGCACTCGTGCCGCTCTCCTCCGCCGTCACGGAAATCGGCGTGACCTCAAGGATCGGTTCCTCTTCCTTGCCGCAGGCCACCAGCGACAGGCATAGTAATCCTGACACAAGGAGCAAAGCCCCCTTCTCTATATTCAATCTTCTCATTTTCCTATCCAAATAAGCTCACAGTCGCCCTCTGTTGAACTTCGCCATGGACGCGATCGTCGGGATTTTCATCGGGCATACGTCCATGCAAGACAGCGCCTTTGAGCAGTCCTTTCCAAAATGCTCACCATACAGTTTCGTGATCTCCCCAGCCTTATCACGGTTTCTGGAAGCCACGAGGTAACAATCGTTCGCAAATGCCGCGCCATAAAAGCTCTCGCCATTTACGTAATTCGGGCACACTTCAAGACACAGCCCGCACTTTAGGCACTTTGCCGCCAGATATTGGTGCTCATGGTCCGCGTCCGCGCCCTGCTTGTACTCGCCGACATACATGTCGGTCTTTTTCAAATTCTCCTGAATCGAGGAGCGGTCCACCAAAAGGTCATGGATCACGGGGAATTTCGTCAGCGGACGGATCGTGATCTCCTTCCCCTTACAGTCCTTCACGAAGGTCTCACAGGCAAGCGCCGGAACGCCGTTAATGACCATGGCGCATGCGCCGCAGATTCCCTGCAGGCAGGAGCACTCCCAGCCAATTCTCGTCGTACTCTTCCCCTCGTCATTGATCACGTCGTCATGATAATTAATGTAATCCAAAACGCCCGCGATGGAATTCTCCTCCGGTCCGTCATAGGTAAAACTCTCCCAATAAGGCTCTGATACGGGCGATACTTGTCGCAAAATCTTAACTTTCATAGGCGCCCTCCTTATCAAGCCTCGTGCGATACGCCCCATTATCGTAAGAGATGATGGTCGCGCTAGCGTACTCTTCCTTCGTCTCGGTATGGTCGCTCCGGTAATGTGCGCCGCGGCTCTCCCGCCGTTCCTGGGCACAGGTCAGTACCGCCCTTGCCAAGGTCAAAATCCCCGTCAGGCTGTAATTAAAGTACGGCATTACGCTGTTGTCATATTGGATCTTCTCCGCGATGGAAAGATAATAATCCACGTCAGCGATGCCGCTTCTAAGGCTCGCCTCATCGCGCACAATGCCAAGGTCCTTTTGCATGGTTTCCGCCAAAAGGTCTCGCACGTACGCCACGGGGAACTTACTTTCCGTATTCCGCCTCTTTGCAAGAAGGTTTCTTTGTTCCTCCGCAAAAGCCGAAAAATCGGGATTCGACTTCTCTGCCGTCCGGCCAGCCAGCTCCTTTGCCGAGGCGAATCCG
>JAFPRF010000141.1 GCA_017400965.1 Lachnospiraceae bacterium | reverse complement strand
TGCAGCTTCCGTGAGGAGCTGCACTTTTTTATGTCATTATTTCAGGAATCCGTTGACGATCTGTTCCTCGGCCTCAGCTTCGGTAAGACCTAAGGTCATGAGCTTCGTGATCTGCTCGCCGGCGATCTTTCCGATCGCTGCTTCGTGGATCAGGGCAGCGTCTAAATGGTTAGCGGTGATCTTCGGAACGGCGCCGATCTTTGCGTTGTCCATGATGATCGCGTCGCACTCGGAATGTCCGGCGCACTTGTTATTGCCGTTGATCTCAGAGATAAAGAGCTGGGTGGAATCCTCTTTTGCCACCGAACGGGAGATGAGGTTTGCACTCGATCCTGCGCCGTTTAAGTCGACCTTGAAGTGCGACTCTGCGGTCTGCGTGCCGTGGGTCATGAGGCGCTCCGTGATCACGAGCTTCGCGCCGTCGGAGAGCGTGGCGTTGGTTGTGCGGATCGTGGAGTCCACGCCGCGGATCTGCACCGTCTCCATCTCCATAAAGCTGTTCTCACCGAGCTCTACCACCGTCTCAGGGTTCATGATGCGCTGTCCCTTGCCGTCGCCGCTGCCATAGTGCTTTTCTACGTAGCGCACGTGAGAATTCTTTCCGATGAAGAAGCTGTGGATGCCGTCATGCTTGCTGGCTTCGTCGCCGGCGTTATGGATGCCGCAGCCTGCGATGATCGTCACGTCGCAGTCATCACCCACGTAAAAGTCGTTGTAGACCATTTCCTTTAAGCCGCTCTGGCTCAGGACCACGGGAATGTGAACGCTCTCTTTTTTGGTGCCGGGCTTGATCACGATGTCGATGCCAGACTTGTCCGTCTTGGTCACGATGTCGATGTTGGCCGTGGTATTTCTCGATACGCTCTGGCCGTTCGCCCTGATGTTGTAAGCACCCGCGGGTACCTCATGCAGTCCCGCGATCTGCTCTAATAAAGTCATCTGTATCTGATCCATGGTAAATCCCTTTCTTTGCTTACTGATAGTACTTACAGCCGGTCTCTGCGCCGAGGAGTTCGGGCAGGATGTCCTCCCTTGCGCCCTGCGCGCGAACGGTGCCGTCGGCGATGACGACGATCTCATCCGCGATGTTCAGGATGCGCTCCTGATGAGAGATGATGATCAGGGAATTCTCGCGCTTTTCATGCAGCTCTTCGAAGACCTTGATCAGGTTCGTAAAGCTCCAAAGATCGATCCCGGCTTCCGGCTCGTCAAAGACGGAGAGGGGTGTGTTACGCGCGATGATGGTCGCAATCTCGATGCGCTTTAATTCGCCGCCGGAGAGGCTCGCGTCCACGTCGCGGTTAATGTAATCTCGCGCGCAAAGGCCTACCTTGGAGAGGTATTCGCAGGCGCTGGCCGTGCTGAGCTTCTCGCCGGCTGCCAGGGTGATGAGGTCCTTGACCTTGATGCCCTTAAAGCGAACGGGCTGCTGGAAGGCAAAGCTGATGCCGAGCTTGGCGCGCTCGGTTACGGACATGTCGGTGATGTCGGTGCCGTTCCAGAGGATCTGACCGCCGGTGGGTTTTTCCATGCCCATGATGAGCTTTGCCAGCGTGGATTTTCCGCCGCCGTTCGGGCCAGTGATCGCCGTGAAGGTATTGTCCTTAAGCTTTAGGCTGATGCCCTTTATGATCTCCTTTTTGGCGCTGGACTGCTCAGGCACCTCGAAGGATAAGTTTTTTAATTCTAACATGTTGCGTCTCCTTGTTTTATGATAAACATGTCTTATTATACCCCATTCTCAATAAATTTTCCATACCATTTTCGCGCGCTTTATGTTATAATATTCTCAGATTTGTACCCTCTCAATCGATTAATCGGAGGCGGAGTATGGCAAAGATCAAATATTATAAAAAAAGACGAAGAAAAATGCGGCAGATGGAAGGACTGAACGAGAAGGCCTACGTCAATCAGCAGGCGCGCATCGGCCACGCCATCATGAACCTGACGATCCTTTGCGCGTATTTATGGGAATTCATCAGGGGTTCAAGAGATTTGAGCTATTTCCTGACGATCGCGCTCCTGACGGCCGGTCCGATTCTTGGCGAGTACTTGATCTGTAAGAGAAAGCCTGATTCGGAGCCCATGAAATACTTCATGGTGGGCTGCTTTGGCGTGCTCTATGTCTTTGTGCTCTTTACCACTTGGAGCATCTTACCCTTTGTCTATGCCATTCCCATGTTCTTCCTCGTTACGCTTTATTCTAACCTGCGATTTTGTTTGCTTGTGGGATTCGTTGCAAACCTGCTGAACATCGGGGGCGCCATCATGACGATAACGGTCTTCGGCATCACGGAGGAACAGGTTCCAGAGATGGAGATCCGCATCGCGCTGTTCCTTGTGCTGACGATCTACCTTGGGATCAACACCGTGACCATGCGCAGGGTGAACGAGGCGAAGCTCGCCAGCGTGAAGGCGCAAAAGGACGAGTCCAACCGTCTGCTTACCGAGGTGCTCCGCATTGCGGGTGACATGATCACGAACGTAGAGAACGTAAGTAAGAAGATGGACGCCATCGGCGAATCCGTAACCCAGATCCGTAGCGCCATGGGCGAGGTCAACGCGGGCAGCGCGGAGACGGCTTCCTCGATCCAGGATCAGCTCCGCCAGACGGAGAGCATTCAGAATTACATCGACAAGGTGGGCGAGACCGCTGACTTCATCGAGGCGAACATGGAGCAGACGCAGCACCTGGTGGAAGACGGCCGCATGAAGATGGAAGCCCTGGCCGAGCAGATGGAGGAGAGCACGCGCACGAACGAAGCGGTGCTCCGCCAGATGAACGAGCTCAATCTTTACACGCAGAAGATGAATTCGATCATCGAGACCATTACGACGATCGCGAACAATACCGGAATGCTGGCACTGAACGCCGGCATCGAGGCGGCGCGCGCGGGCGAGGCCGGCAAGGGCTTTGCGGTAGTCGCTGACGAGATCACGAGACTTGCGAACCAGACGAAGTCCGCGACCGTCAACATTACGTCGCTGATCGGCAACGTCAATAAGGAACTGAAGGACGTAGCGAAGGCCGTGGAGGCTGCTACAAAGAGCAATCAGGAGAACGTGGAGCGCACGAAGATCGCGAGCGAGAGCTTTAACGGCATCGCAGATGAGACGGAGAGCATCAACGGACAGATCCGTGAGCTGGCACAGGCGGTGGAGGCACTGAGCGTGTCCAACGGAGAGATCGTGGAGAAGATCCAGACGATCTCGGCGATCACGGAGCAGGTGAGCGCACATGCGAGCGAAACCTTTGATTCCTGCGAAGAGAACGGGAAGATGGTGGAGCAGGTGCGCACGCTGATGGGTAAGCTCAGCAATAACGCGGAGCGCCTAAAGGCACAGGAAAAATAATTGAATTTGGGGCTTGACTTTTAGCACTAAAGAAGTTACAATACATACTGTTGCAGGTGATGCAACAGATGTGTGCGTTTAGCTCAGCTGGATAGAGCGTTTGGCTACGGACCAAAAGGTCGGGGGTTCGAATCCTCTAACGCACGTGGAAAAATAAAATGGGTATGCGATGAATCGCATACCCATTTTATTTTTCCACGTGCGTTAGAGGGCGCTGCGAAGGTTTACGTATTGCGCATGTTGACTAATCTGTGTTATACTAAAAGATATATATGAAACGAGTAGGTATGTAATGGGAAGTTTATTATATTTTAACAATTATTCCCCTGTCGGGGATGTGGTAGTGTGCGCGATGTGCCTGGTGATCCTGGTGCTGTTGTCAACGTCGTATGTCAGCAGAACTAAGATTTTCGGGGTGTACTTAGGTATTGTTTTTTTCTTGTTCCTTGGCGCAATGGCTGATCTGTTAACACACGATTTGTACATGCGTGTTACGAACGGTGACTATTCCGTGGTCTATGGTGCACTATTAACATATCACGCCGTTCTCTTCATGAATTTGCTGCTATACGTAGTGTATATCGTTTCGGTCATGCGTATCGAGCGAGATAAAAAGCGACCGATCATGGCTTGCGCAACGCTCCTTTGTATCGCGTGCATTGCGATTGACATTGTTACTACAGTGCTTGGAATAGGAATGCGACTGACTGTAAGCGAAGATAGTTCAGAGGGAATTAATTTCTTCCTGTTTGGATACGCGGCGTTTATGATTATGATCGCTGGTTTACTCGTGGCATTCCGTAAAAGAGTTTTCAAGCGGGTTATGTTTGGCTTTTATGGTACTATTGCAGTATCTTTCTTGGTATTATTGATCCAAAATATTCACGGCAATAATTCCTTTACGGTCTCCTCGTTCCTGTTCCCGACGGTGGCAATGCTGTACTTAGTGCATTCGAATCCGTACGATCTGGAGATCGGTGCGATCAGTTCGCGTGGACTGGAAGACATGGTCAGCTACTGTTATAAGAAGGGCAGGGAGATGATCATTGTCAGCCTTCTTCTGCCGGACTTTGACATGGATGGAAAGACCTTTACGAAGGAGCTGCAGGAGACGATCAGGCGCTTTGCAACGGAGTATTTCACTGGCGGCGTTCTGTTTCAGATGAGCAACGGCCACATGATGTTAGTGGCGCAGGAGAATAAGAATCCGAAGTACAAAGAGAAGATGAAGGCGATGATCGAAGCCTTCCGCGTAGAATATGATAAATACCATTACGATTACAAGATCGTCATGGGTACCTCCATCGAGGAGATCAGCCGAAAGAACGAGTACGGACGATTCATCAAGAGCATTCAGCAGCACATGCCCATGAATGACGTGCACTACATTAAGGAAAAGGACATTGAGATATTCCAAGAGTTCGAGTACCTTGTATCGGAGATCGCAGACATTGCTAAGAAAGGCGATCTGCGTGATCCCCGCGTCCTGACCTATTGCCAGCCCGTGTTTAACTATAAGACGAAGAAGTATGACACGGCGGAGACGCTAATGCGCCTGAATCTTCCGCGTAAGAACGGGTTTTACTATCCCGAGCAGTTCATTCCGATCGCAGAGGAGTACGGTTACATTCACGCGCTGACGAAGATCATGCTCAGAAAGACCTGTGACGAAGTTGGTAAGCTCATTCGCGAAGGCTACGACGTCAACCGCGTGTCCATCAATGTTTCGATCCTAGAGCTTCATGACCTTGGCTTTACCGAGGACATCACGCGGATCATCCGCAACAGTGACGTGCCGGACAATAAGATCGCAATCGAGATCACGGAGTCCCAGACGGAGCAGGATTTCGTCGTTGTGAAAAAGAAGATCGACGAGCTCAAGGACCGCGGCATCAAGTTTTATCTCGATGATTTCGGAACGGGCTACTCCAACATGGAGCGTATCTTAGAGCTCCCCTTTGACATCATTAAGTTCGACAAGTCGTTAGTCACCGCGACCAACGCCAACGAGCGTTCCGCCATGGTGGTGCGGAGTCTGGCCAGCATGTTCGCGGGCCTCGACTATTCCGTTTTGTACGAAGGCGTTGAGACAGACGGCGACGAGAAACGCTGCGTGGACATGTCGGCGACCTATCTGCAGGGCTACAAATACTCGCATCCCATTCCCGTGGAAGAGCTTCGAAACTTCCTGACAAAGCGCACCGGGGCAAGGTAAAAGGGGTTGCGTTTTTGGACCAAAACACGTATAATAAAAGTACATACAAACCTAAGTAAGCTTTTCATGACTAGAACTGACTTGCTTTCCCTGTATGTAAGGTCAACGGGCGCCTAAAGTTTCCGTCAATCATAAGGTAGAATGACTAATTTCACTTGAGTGGTTAAACAGTGGAGCATTGTTTTGAGCATGTCTCAAGCTAAAGAGCAGCTTAGGTTAGTAACCTCCCAGTCAGGAACAACTTTCCGTCTTCGGATGGAATGAAGGCCATCTCCCTCGGGAGATGGCCTTCGCTTTTCAGTGAGGTGTTTCTATGGCAGAAATGTGCAAACGCTGCCTTCTCTACGAAATGGCAGGCAGTAAGGAAGTTTATGAGAGTGTCCTTCGGCTGATCGCCGACATGGATCCGTCGGAGCGCGCATCGAAAGAGGAGAGTACGCGGCGGCTTGGCGTCTGCAAAGCCTGCGATCATTTATTGGATGGCATGTGCAAAGCCTGCGGCTGTTACGTGGAACTGCGCGCCGCGGGCGTGGAACGGTCGTGTCCCTATGACAAATGGTAAAGATAAGAAAAGGGCCTGAGCGAATTGCTCAGGCCCTGATTTTTTGGAATTAACCCATGTAAACTTCTACGTTTACGTCCTTCTTGTCTGCCTCGTAAGGGATTACGGAGGTGCCAACAAGCTCCTTGCCGTCAACGATGATCTTAGCTACGCCCTTCTGAACGCCGTTCGGGTTCTTTACGGATACGTGATAGTTTACGCCGCGGTAGGTTCTGGTGAGATCGAAGTCGCCGAAGCCGCTAGGTACGCAAGGATTAACCTGCAGACCATGGTGGGTCGGATATACGCCGAGGATGTACTGGGAAACGTTTACGAACGTCCATGCAGCGGTACCGGTCAGCCAGCTGTTCTTTGCTTCGCCGTGTCTCGGTGCGTCTGCGCCAGCCACCATCTGG
>JAFPRF010000140.1 GCA_017400965.1 Lachnospiraceae bacterium | reverse complement strand
GGAGATAACATCTCTTACGTTGGCTATCCCACCAAGGCCGGTGGCAGGCACTTCATGGAAGCGTACCATCCCATTTGTGTCTGTACCACGGCACCTGAAGAAGATAAGATCGTGGCTTATACGTTTATTCGGGAGCTTTTGTCTCATGAAGGACAAACCACGACCGCAGAGCGCAACGTTAATTTCGGGATCAGCGTCCGCAAGGACATGTTTGAAGAACAAGTGCAGTCCTATATTGACAAGCAGACCGAACTCATCGCCTGGATGGGAAAGGACGGCCTCGAGAAGACGAAAAAGCAGCTCGAGGAGGACCGTATCCTTTATCGTAAGCTCGTGGAGGAGGCCATTGTCGCATATGAAATGCCCCCCGAGTTAGACGATGTTTTGGACGAAGAATTCACGGCCTACTTTCAGGGAAACATTACCAGAGACGCGCTCGAAGACCATGTCGAAAACCGCGTGCGACTGTACTTAAGCGAGACGGAATGATCACTAAACAGTTCTGGAGTATCCGATGGGAATCCTGACAACCTCGGAAAACATTGCTGAGTCCTTTGATTTTATCATGTATTATTGCACGCTGGAGGAGTATTTAGGCGCCACGGCTTCTGAAAATGAATACGGAAAAAGATACACTACGTTGGCATCATTTTTTGTGTATGAGGAAGTGCTTAACAAGCAGATTTTCGATACCGAGAAACCATTCCTTACCCTGCGGGGCAATTTAAGCTCAGGGAATGCCGCAGAGCGTTTTAAGGAATATTATTACACGGAAGAGCAAAAGGCCGGTCTGAAAAGGCTGATCAATGAAGCGGTTCCGGTGACGAAGGCGCAAAAGGTCATATTCGACATGCTCACGGAGGAGATGGAGGGCTATTTGCAAGGCGAGAAATCGCTGGATGCCGCGTGCGAAATCCTGCAAAATCGAGTGGAATTGTACTTAAAGGAACAGAAGTAGTAAGAAATCGAGTAGGTTTGAATGCCTTACTCGATTTTTCTTTATAAAAATCTGGAGTTATGTTATAATATACTATCTATGGCTACAGGAAGGAAGAATTTGCTTTGTTATACATTATGCGGCATGGCCGCACGGATTGGAACGCACAATACAGACTGCAGGGCGGTACGGACATCCCCCTAAATGAGGAGGGCCGCGCCATGGCCCGCGAGGCAGCCTTGAAATATAAGGACATTCCCTTTGACATTTGCTTTGTTTCACCCCTGCAGAGGGCGCGGGAGACGGCGGAAATCTTGCTAAAGGGACGGGACATTCCCATGATCGTGGACGATCGCCTTCGTGAGATGAGCTTTGGGATCGGAGAGGGTACGGATCATGTTTTTGAGAAGCCGGATTGCCCGCTCTACAACCTTTTTAAGGACCCTGAACACTACGTACCGCCCGAGGGCGCGGAGAGCTTTGAGGAGCTCTATGCGCGGACGGGAGAATTCCTAGAAGAAAAGGTGCAGCCCTTGCTCGATCAAGGGAAGACCGTACTCATTATCGGGCACGGTGCCATGAACACCTCCATCGTGAATCGTTACCGCGGCATCCCGCTGAAGGATTACTGGAGCACCTCGTACAAGAACTGTGAATTGATCCGACTGGAATAAAGGAATAACGACATGAGCATCGTGAAAACGGAAAATGTTGTATATGAATATCAGCGCCTGGACGAAGAGGGGAACGTGGAAGGCGTGACCACGGCAGTGGATCACGTGTCCCTGGACGTCAAGGAGGGCAGTTTTATCGCCATCCTTGGGCACAATGGCTCTGGAAAGTCCACCCTCGCCAAGCACATTAACGCGATCCTTTCTCCGAAAGAGGGTTCCGTTTGGGTGGACGGGCTGGATACGGCGCAGGAGGAGAACCTCTGGGAAGTGCGTCAGCGCGCCGGCATGGTTTTCCAAAATCCCGACAACCAGATCATTGGTCAGGTGGTGGAGGAGGACGTGGGCTTTGGCCCGGAAAACATGGGCGTCCCGACGAAGGAAATCTGGGAGCGCGTGGAAGAGAGTCTGCGGGCCGTTGGCATGTACGAATACCGCAAGCACTCCCCCAATAAGCTCTCCGGCGGCCAGAAGCAGCGAGTTTCCATTGCAGGCGTCCTTGCCATGCATCCGAAGGTCATCGTTTTTGACGAGCCCACGGCCATGCTGGATCCGGGCGGCCGCAAGGAGGTCATCCGCGCCGCGCGTGGCCTAAATCAAGTGGAGGGCGTCACCGTGATCCTGATCACGCATTACATGGAGGAGATCGTCCATGCGGATCAGGTCTTCGTTATGGACCACGGCCGGATCGCCATGCAGGGCACGCCCCGTGAGATCTTCTCGCAGGTGGAGCGCCTAAAGGAGCTCCGTCTCGACGTGCCGCAGGTAACGCTGCTCGCCTATGAATTAAAGCAGGCGGGTCTTCCCCTTCCCGACGGGATCCTTACCCGAAAGGAGCTCGTCACTGCGCTTACCGCTCTGAAATGAGGTAAACTATGTCAATCGTTATCGAACATTTAACCCATACCTACGGCGACGATACCACCCTTGCCGTGAAGGCATTGGATGACATTAACTTAACCAT